>CAMJGB010000001.1 GCA_946405115.1 uncultured Clostridia bacterium
AGGGATAAGCAGAACATCGCAACCCTTGATCTTCTCGAGATCTTCATCCTCAAGATCACAGCCGATGTCGCCCATATGAACGACCTTCAGTCCGTTTGCCTCGACGATTATAACATTGTTGGGGCCTCTCAGAGCACCTTTTTTCTCATCGTGGAAAGTCTCAATAAAACTGATGCCAAAAGGAATGTCCACACGGGTAGTCAGAAGCTTAACTTCTTCAAGTCCGCAGTGGTCTCCGTGTCTGTGCGTGGGAAGAACCTGATTGGCAGTCTCCTTGAGAGGAGCATAGCCCGGAACCGAACCTGTCTTATAAGGATCGACGATCAAAGCGAATCCGTCCTGCTCGAACTTAAAGCACGAGTGACCGAGGTAAGTAATCTTCATGGAAATCCAACGCCTCCGAGATCAGTCTTTATTAACGATTATTATATATCAGACTGAAGGTGAAGCGAAACACAAAACGACGTTACTTCTTGTGTAGACAGGCTGTGAATTAATAAGCACGGTTACGTCACAAAGAACATAAGCAGGAACGTTACCGTTGGCTTCAGTAGTATTAGTAAGATCGTGGAATCTGAGCTCCACGGAATATGCACCGCGCTCGCCGTAAGAAGCAAACGGCAGAGGGTTAGTGAAGTCATAATACTTGATGGGCATAACGTATCCGCTTGCATTAGGATCAAGCTCATAATATCCGAAGTGAACATAACCCGCATTAGCATCGCGATGCTGAGGATCTCCCGCCGGATCGAACATCCTATAAATGGCGCGGCTTGCAGTTCCTCCGTTTGCACCCGTCTGAGGCTCTTCTCCCTCCGCGAGCGTAGCAAGTTCGGCTGCATATACTACGTTATATGCATTAAATGTCTCATCATTAAGTGAATAGCAGGAAGCTATAGTCTCACAGTGATCGTAATTACGTCTGATAACCAATACAGGACCCGAACCGGCACTGACAGGAAGCTCAGGAATGGTATAAGCCGTCGATTCTTCCGCAGCTATCCAGACATCGTTAGGACCTTTGATATAAGTACGGGCGCATTCAGCGCGAAGTGCATCCACAACATTATCTGCGACAAGCTGAACGCGTGCCTGCTCATTCATGTGTGTGTAGATTCTGGATATGGGATAGATAAGCATAATGCAGGCACCAGCGAAGATGACCGTCAACGCCATCGCGACGACCAGTTCAACAAGAGTCAACGCTCTCTTTGATCTTCTCCTGTTCAGTAGCCTACGCATATCAATCACCCGTACGAATTGCTTCGTAATAAACGTATGTATAAGTATTGCCGTCTACAGTTATCGGGTATGTCTCAACTTTAATACGGCCTTCAAAGATTCCGGTAATCTGTGTATAACCTGAATCCCTATATCCTGATGCGAGTTTTTGCTGCAAATCTGCCATTGCCTGATCGGCACCTTCACGCGTCTTGCTTGCTCTTACCTCTGCCCTGGTAGCATACGCTATGCCTTGCGAGAATATAACGAGCATAATCGACAGAAGAGTAAATGCTACAAGCACCTCTACCATAGTCTCGCCGGAATTATCACGAAGCAGTCTTCTTGTCTTAATTAAGCACTTCATACTATCTGCCTCATGAAATTATTCGAGTTACCTGCTCTGCTGTAATGCGCCGTATAAACATATACCGCATCACCGACATTAGCCTGAACCTTAACTATGTATCCGGAACCGGACGGGAAAACCGTAGCCGTTACGTGTGCATCATTAATTCCTTCAGGATTGTGCGACACAATAACAGTTCCATTGGGATCATTATAATCAGTAAGAACTATAATGTGGTCCGTAATCAAATTATCTACAGTAGTGCCCATGCTGGTTGCAAGCACATAAGCCTGATCCTGACCATACTGCTTATCCGCAGTTGCCCACAGCGAAGTAGTTGTCATACGGAGAATAACTACACCCGTTATGATCAGTATCGCGATTATCGAAACCAACACAAGACTTGTTCCTTCGTTTCCGCGAAGGATTGAGGAAACATTATTTCTCAATGTTGTCTTGTTCATTCGTCTCATATTATTTGTAATAACCATCAGCATGGCTCAACAATGAGTTTGATCCTGCTGTCCAGAAATTTGTACTGGAAGGATTAATCCCTGTTCTGTTACTTACGATGAAGAACTGAAGCGGAATATTGGCTCCGTCCAACACAATGGTATTTCTATAGTTATCTCCTCCAAACGATCTTGTTCTGATTGCAGAAGAAGTATCAGAGCGGGGATACTGATACATCCATGTTCCGTTTACATAGAACACAGCAGGTGCATCCTCGTCGGCTACATAAGCTATGTAATAAACCGTGTGCTGAGCAGCATCACTCTGGCCTGCAGAAGCCTTATTGGAAGCAACACCGAAAATAAAGATATACGGCTCGTTGTTGGCAGCACCTCGACCTCTGTCCATAAGATCCAAAACACGATCTCCCCAAGCCCTATCTGCTCCGGAGCTCCATATTACGTTGTTACCATCCTCAGTCGTATT
Organism: uncultured Clostridia bacterium; assembly: GCA_946405115.1. Classification (GTDB taxonomy): domain Bacteria; phylum Bacillota; class Clostridia; order Saccharofermentanales; family Saccharofermentanaceae; genus Saccharofermentans. The sequence continues at coordinate 2,510 of CAMJGB010000001.1, forward strand.
GGTAAGGGCACCATCACCTGCGGCATAGAGTTCCTGCATGACAGCCTGAGCGGCAACCAGTGCATAGTGAGCTTCATCATAGTAATGCTCTCTCTTCGCTCTCTTAATGTAACCTGTAAGAGCAGGCACGAGCAAAGCTGCGATAATAGCCAGAACGACCAATACCACAATAAGCTCAACGAGCGTGAAAGCCCGCTTACTGTGCGAATCCGATTTGTACACCCTCCGTAACATCGAGACCTCCCCTTTATAAATATTTCCTTACTATTATGATTTTAACCCCGTAACCCTTGCAATTCAATGATTACGGGGTTACGTTCATGTGAACAAATAATCACAGGGAAGTTAATTAGTGTGCGGAATAGTATACTTTATTGTTGTAGGAGGGCGTATGGAACAGAAGTCATTCATATCTCAATTAGCTGATACAACATCCCGCTTCAACAGAAAGCCGTTTATCATGTTCCCGGCAATAGCATTTGCCCTCACGCCTCTTCTGATGATAATAGCCGCATCTATCAATAAAGATATACTCATCCACCCGAACAAGGTATATTACTTCATCGCCATAGTCGCTGTTATCCCTCTTGCAATCATAGACACTATTCTTGTATTAACTAATAAAGCATGCAACATCGCTGTTGACCGCAAGGACCGATCTTTCATATTAAGTTTAATTCGCAACAACCTGACGGCGGTATTATTTCTCATCTGCTGTATCGGGATAATCGCTTCATCTTTTTGGAATCAGAATTGGTCGGTCAACTTGACAGGAGATATTTACAGAAGTGAATCCATATTGACCGTTATATCGTATTTTGCAGTCTTCTACCTGATGTGCACTTTTATTGCCGAAGAGGTTGATAAACAGAAGATAGCCTTTATCACTTCTATTGTAAGCGCCGTCGTATCCGTTCATACGATAATTGTTCAAATCTTCGATACCGGTCTGCCTGCATATCAGGCTTTGGATCCCTATTGTTCATCGGTATTCTTCCACTTCAATCATTACGGATACTATCTTGCTGTTCACATAATGATCAGCGCAGGTCTGTGTATTCATTCCAAATCCAAAATTATACGGATAATAAGCGGAGCTGTTATGTGCCTTGATACCATAGTCCTTAATCTCAATGATACATTCGGAGCCTGGTTCGGAGTCTTCTTCGCCTGGATCCTGTTATTTATTATCGATTACGTATGCAAAAGGAGCCGCAAACAGACTGTTGTCGTTTTTTCATTATTCTTATTAGCAACAGCGGCAAGTTGTCTAATAACTCCGAATCTTATAAACAGCATCCGTCAGTTCTTCACCGATGATGTCCATGGTGTTGTAATAGATGAGAATATCTCTACCGGAAGCAGCAGATGGCAGATGTGGAAAGTAGCTATTCAATGCATCAGAGAGAAGCCCATATTCGGATGGGGCAACGAAGGTATCGACGATATTATCTTTGAGACAATAGGACAGTCAAGACCGCATAATGAGTATCTTCAGTATGCGGCATTCTATGGCATACCCACAGGAATCTGTTATCTTGCAGGTTGTATCTGCGTTTTCTTACGTGCACTTAAAGAACGTTCTTCCCTATCCGGTATCAGAATCGTCTGTCTTGTGGCAGCATTCGCATATCTTGTAAGTGCTTTCTTCGGGAATACAATGTTCTATACCACGCCATTCCTCTTTATTCTATTGGGATTATCTTGGAAGGACTCTAACAAGACATCCAAAACATAAAAAGACTCCGGATCACCCGGAGTCTTCATTTTATTCGAACCTATCTGTAAGTCTATTATCGTCATCAAATATCAGGTTGTACTGTATCATCTCAAGAGTGGAGAGATCATCCGCATAAGGAGATGATGCCGGTGAAGGATAGTAGTTACCCTCACTATCCCATAGGCCTAGTGCGGTTAAGGCAGGTATTCTCTCATGAAGATCAAGAAGATATCTGTCATAGTCGGAAAGCTCAACTCCCGCTATATCAAATACAACACTCGCAAGGTAATTGGTAGAAATTGTATTCATTACGGCAGGATGTCCTTCATAGCCAAGATAATCCTCTTCTTCGATATCAAAGTTAGCCCATATAACATACGGAACATAGAAATTGCAGAACGAACTGTTGTCATTCTCTAGGACATGCTGTGACAATATCGCAGAAGCCTCTTCATCAAGGTTAGGCTGATGATCTCCATACATAACTATGATCGTCGGTTCATCACAGTTCTCGAAGTATTCGATCAATTCACGGAAGGCACCGTCACTGACACTTATCAATGACAGATAGCTGTTAATTGAATCAGTAGCTTCAAAGTTAGTTACGTAAATATTGTTCTCTTCAGAAGGGTAGTATTCCTGCGTATAACCGCCGTGATTTTGTATGGTTACATTGAAGCAGAACCACGGAGCATCAGATTCTCTTCTGAAATCCTCGTAAAGCTCAATAACCCTTCTGTAATCAGCTGAGTCCGACATAAGTTCGCGCACAAGATCTGACTCGGGATAATCATCTCTGAAATTGTCTTCGAATACACTCTCGTCAAACCCAAAGTGATCATATACTCTGACACGGCTGTATCCGGAAGAATAATATGAGTGATAAGCCACAGTATAATACGGATTGGGCTGATTCCTGAGAACTTCTGCCACTGTAGGAAGATCGGCATCTATATACTGCGTATAAGGGACAGAGCCGTATGGCAGGAAATTCATTGTTGATCTCATCAGTATCTCAAACTCAGTATTCGCCGTAGGTCCACCTGTAATGGACATATTGAGATAACCCTTTTGGGTATTCTCGGACATACTGTGAATGTAAGGCATATAATCCCTATTGGTCTCAATATCATATACAACGGCAAGATCAGCGAAGGCCTCATTCTGAATGAATATTATGTTGGGAGAAGATATATCCTCTGTATTATCCTGTACTTCAGCATTATCCAATGCATCACTTGCTACCTGTACATCGTATCCGTCAAGGGTTACCTTCTTGATCGCATTCATATTACTGAGGAAATATGGGACGTATCCTGCATGAGTTACGTTCCTATTGTAATCCCAGCCAATGCCCATAATGTTCTTATAAAGCATTCCGTTAGCGAAAGTGACGCCTACTGCAGCTACAATCGCAACCACAATCCCGGCGCGAATACCCACTTCTTTGGCACTTGCCTTGCCATGCTTAGGGAATTTGAGCAATATCGTTGCCACAACTGACATTATCAAAAGCACTAGTGCTACAAAAAACCACCTATCCGGTTTATATGTGTAGTTACCTGCTACTTCAAGAGCAGTTCTTACAACAGTAAGATCGCCGTACATAACGTAGTTGCCTCTGAACTGAAAAACCACATCGTTAATAAGTCCAATGAGATACGCAACGACCAAACTTACAATAGCACCGATCTTCACGTTACGGGTTATCAGATCTATGAACACCTGCAGTATAACCCAATAAAGTATGTTGAACACCAACATAACAGACAGCATTTCCATTTTGCTTCCAACCTGGAATTCAAGAACACAGCATGAACATGTTGCCATAACAAGAACAAACAATATCTTATACAACCTCGGATGCGAAGTAGGGAACTTCTTTATATCAGTCCAAATCGCAGGAAGATCTGTGATTGATGCACCGAGTAAGGAAAATGCTCCAACTATCCTGAAGAATGATTTCCAGGAAACAAAAGAAAAGTATGTAGTAAATACTTCATGTGAGAATATCGTTCCGAGCGTAAGCATATAATAAAATGCCATTACACCCACAAATACCCTTATATAAGGTATCAGGCGTGTTATGTCAGATGACTTGTCTCGCTTGAACGATATATGATACTTAAGGGCAAAGAAAAGGATCGGGAACAAGGTCAATATCAGATATACTATCCTGCAGCCCTGTTGGAATACCATATCCCTAACTATGAAAGCCGAATCCGCCTCCTGCATTATCTCAGAACCGCGGGTATTGGCGAATGCCTCGGATCCGCTTACAAGATTATATTCATTGACGAACATCCCCATTCCGTCTATGAGGATATAGGCTACTATCACCGCTATAGTGATGAGCACATATATCGCATTCTTATTCATCCGCTTAGCGGAAGCTTTTTCACTCATAAATCCCAACAACCAATCTATAAAAATTAATTTACTTATTATATAGGACAATAAGTCCTATGAGTCAATAAAAAGGTCGGGGACGATGCCCCGACCTTGATTAAGTCAATTTATAATCCGGTAATTAACTGATTATGACTGTGCTGTCCAAGTAGAACCATTCCAAGAATATGTGTAACCACCAATCTTAACTGTACCGGACTGGATTACTGCTCTGGAGTTAACTGTGAAGCTACATGTGAAACCGGAGTTACCAACCAATGTTGTTACGTTCTCACCGTAACCAGCAGATGTTGTCTGTGTGATCTTATTAGCAGCACTGAATGACGGCAAAGAATACTGATATGTAGCTGCTGACTGAGCTGCTGTCAATACTGTAGCTGCCATCTGATAATCCTTCTCCTGACGTGCTCTCTTGATGTAACCTGTGAGGGCCGGAACGAGCATTGCTGCCAAGATAGCCAAGATAACCAATACAACGATGAGCTCTACGAGTGTGAAACCCTTCTTAGATGACTTATTCATTCTTTTCATTTTTCTGTCCTCCTTCGTTAATAAGTGAGAGTATTTATTGTTTTCAACCAATCAATTTTGTTTGATTCGTTTGTTATGATTGCACTATATCAAGTCCCAAAAGCCATTGCAATAGCTTAAGGCCACAATTAACGGTCGCTTAACATTCTGTTTACTGAAAACGGCTTTTATTGCGAATTCGTTAATCGGTTTAGGCTTTGTTAACACTTCCATTTACAAAATCAAAAAGAGCTCATAAAGCCTTATATTTCAGGCATTTCCAAACTTCCGAATTCATTATAAAAAGTAAAATCCTGATATTGTTAACAATTGTTCACCGAATAAAACAACCATCGATAAACCATACACAAGAAAGGGAGCAAGCTTGATCTTTGCGCCTTTTCCGGCCTTCTTAAGAACAAGCAGGTAAATCCCGTAGAATCCGGAGATAAAAAGGCCCAGGCAGGCACCGATCACGGCATATTGCCACCCAAGATAAAGACCTGCTGCCGCCATAAGCTTAATATCGCCGCCTCCAAAGGCTCTTTTAACCGCCAATGATATAAGAAGCATTGGTACTGATACACATACAGCGCCGATAAGATGAGATATAAGTCCGCTAACGGTAAATCCCTCAACAATTAAGAATCTGATTACACCTAGAACCGCTATGGCTATCAATACCAGATCCGGCACAATGCCTTTATTGATGTCGGCGCAGGCACATGAGACAAGTAGCAGTAGAAAGAGTGCTGCAAATATACCTTCTATACCAAATCCACATACAAAGAACGCACAAAACAAAGCAACCGCCGCGAAGATGTAAAACACCGGCGACGGTATGCTCTTAAGATCATTTATAAGCTTGGATGATGACTTTACATCAGTCGTCATTGTAGGCTACACGCTCTAACTCTTCCATGGATGTAATACCCTGCTCAACAAGAAGCTCAGCAGCCATTCTCAGAGTCTTCATGCCCTGATTCTTAATGGCATACTGCTTCATCTCTTCAGCCTCAGCTCCTGCGGCGATCATCTTGCGCATTGTTTTATCAACAACAAGTATCTCGTGAATAGCCGTACGTCCGAGATAACCGGAGTTATGGCACTGACCGCATCCTGTACCCTTCTTAGCATTAGGAATATCGTGACCTAAGAAATCTATCTGGGTCTCAGTAAGCGGATACGGCTTAGCACAATAAGGACAGACCTTACGCATAAGTCTCTGAGCAACTACACCTACAAGCGCTGATGAAAGCATATAAGGTTCTGCTCCGATATCTACAAGTCTTACGATCGTAGAAGCAGCATCGTTCGTATGTAGCGTTGAAAGAACCAGGTGACCTGTTACGGCAGCTCTGATTGAGATGGCAGCTGTCTCAGCATCTCGAGTCTCACCTACCATGATAACGTCAGGATCCTGACGCATGAGGGCTCTAAGGCCGATCTCGAACGTAAGTCCTGCTGTTGGATGAACCTGAACCTGATTAAGTCTCGGCAGATTCTTCTCAACAGGGTCCTCGATAGTACTAATATTAATCGGCTTCTGAGACAAAGATCCCAAAGCGTTATAAAGCGTAGTAGACTTACCTGAACCCGTAGGACCCGTGATATATATAAGACCGTTCGGAGACATAAGCATCTTGGTAAACTTCTCATAACACTCAGGAGTCATACCGAATGTCGAGTTGTTATCGATATTAACCGCAGACATGATAAGTCTCATAACGACCTTCTCACCGAATACGGTAGGGATAACGTTAACACGGATATTAACTATCTGTCCCTGGATTCTTACACGGAAGTGACCATCCTGAGGAATACGCCTCTCAGCGATATCCATGTCTCCCATGATCTTGATACGGGCAACAAGTGAATCCTGTACATTCTTCTGCAAAGTAATGTAGTCGATAAGCGTACCGTCAATACGCATTCTTACCATTACATTAGTCTCGAACGGCTCGATGTGAACGTCGGAAGCATTATCCTGGAACGCCTTATCAAGAAGCGAGTTAACGAGATTAATGATAGGAGCATCATCGGCACCGGCAGAGGTATCAATGACAAGCTCATCAACATTCATTCCCGCCGTATTTGCATTAGCATTCTCGGCAGCCATACGAGCCTTGATTCCGGCATACTGGTAGTTAATGGCTTCCTTAAGAGGATTCTCTTCAGCAAGAACCGTTCTTACCGGCATACCTATTGTCTGCCTGATATCCTCGATGGCATAGAGATTAAGAGGATCGTTTACGGCAAGGATTACTTCACCGTTCTCCTGAGCAATCGGAAGCATGTTATACTGTTCTGCAAGCTGCTTAGGAATCAGCTTAACCGTATCCGTATCTATCTGGAATGCCGTAATATCAATAAGTTGAACATCAAGTCTGTCAGCAAGAGCAGAAAGCATCTGTACTTCGGTAACATAACCCAAGTCAAGAAGAACCTGACCGATTCTCTTACCGCCGGATTCTTTCTGAATTCCAAGAGCCTCTTTAAGCTGATCCTCGGTGATATAACCCGCCGAGACCATCAAATCTCCTATACGAATCTTTGAATTATCAGCCATTTATTATCCCTCCGATCCCGCTGCTTGTACGGCTTCAGAAACCAAAGCCTCATAATCAGCAACATCCGTCATATACAAACGAAGATTAACACGAAGTCTAACATCATCAGTTTCCATCAATGCTACCTCGCCTGTCTCCTCATTATAAACTTCCACTCTGTCTAACTGACTCCACTCAAAACCTGTAATCCTTATGGCAGGTTTGGTGCAAAGATCATCAATAAGAGCCTGACAAGAGCTCTCGCTGCCTGTCATGACCAAAGTAAGATCAACAGCCATTACACCGGAAGACGTCGTGGATTGCGCCGCATATTTGGCATCCAGGTAAGGATCCAACAAACTGCCGATCTGAACCGGACCGGAGCTTGAAGATGAATCATCATCGGAAGAAGACTCCGTTGAAGTCGATGTTGAAATTGGCGTAGGTGTAGGTGAAGGAGTTACAGCTCTTATTGTTGTAGTCTGCACCGTAAAAGCTTCAGAATAAAGATACGGCAGTTCCTCGACAGGTCCTGACGGCATACTGATAGAGAGCTGCTCAGGGAATAATCCAAAGCTTAATACATAGTTAGTTGCCATACGGTCAATCTGAGAACTTGTCATAATCTCATAGTATCCGGATGTCGATTCAGCAAGGTCTGCTGTCGCCATTTGAAATACCGACTCTGCACTTACCAATCCCATAACTTTTGCTCTTGCTTCAGCCTGGGAAATCTCGGCCTCTTCGATATTGTCACTAAGTGTTCTTATATCAACTATCGTAGGTTTAATAAGATACCATACGAAGCAGAATGCAAGTCCCACGAACAGAACTATCGCTATAGTCATCTTATCTTTCTTGCTGAGATTAGTCTCGAACTTAGCCATATCAGTTCACCTCCTCTTCTACTTCTGAAGAAGTGGTCTCCTCAACAGGAATATCTCTTCCTGCCAGAGTACATACAACATTGATCTGCCATGTAACTCCATCTGAAGTAATGGAATAACCTGTATAATCAACACTCTCGAATATATCAAGAGCCATAAGGTCTGCAATAAAGTAGTTAATATCATCTACATCAGGAGACATCGCCATTATGCTGAATACTCCGGATGAAGCACTGTATGTTCTAAACTCAACCTCAACGTCATGAGGAATCGCAGCAGCGATGATCTGAGCATTAACAGTTGAATCCGGATACGGGTAAGATTCGATGTCCTGACTAAGAAGATCTGCTCCTCCCTGGATTCTTCCTATCTCACCCATATTCTCGAACATTGCATCATACTCTGCCGCCTGAGCGATAACACTCGGTGAATGAATATAATCCTCGATTTCCTTTAGTTCAGCCTTCTTGGAAGCTTTTATTGCTATAGTTGCCCCATATACAATTCCCAGAAGGACAAAAATACCTGCGAACGGTATGATCAACTTGATTAGGCCACCCTTCTCGCTGTCCTTAGCACTTCCCATCTTGGATGCTTTGAGGATCGATAACTTCTCATCTATCTTACGAAGACCTGCAATGGGATAGATATAGAACGGAAATGCCGCCGCACCGTCTGCAATGGAAGATCCCGGAGGCGGTGCCACGAGAGATACATCAATCTGACTGTCAATGTTAAGAATATCATTCGACAACGAAGATACCTGTGGCTGTGTAAGTCCTGCAAACAGAACATCCTTAACTGCAGCCTCAATACGCTGCGCCGACATAAACTGTCTGATGGACGAGATTGAAGAATAGATTTCTTTCGCGAACTCAGGTGTACCCGGCTGTGAGAACACACGCGATGTTGAATCGTAGTAGTACTTACCTTCAGCAAAGAAGATCGTAACAAGGGAATTACCGTCAAGAATCATGTAGATAACGGTCTTGCCTGCTGCCTGCTTCGTGAGGAATTCAGTCGCTATCTGAACTCCATTATGGATGGACTTTAGCTTGAGACCGGCTTTGTCAAATATATCAACATAACCGGAGACAAACTCCTTCTCCGCTGTTTCATAGATGATCTGCTGAGTCTTATTCTTGGAATTTTTACCGATCAGATACCATCCCGTAACAGGCTTCTGGAATCTTCCGTATTCAGAATCAGCCGTCTCTCTTCTTATGAATTCTGTTGTTTTCTTATCAGAGAGTAACGGAGCCTCTGTTCTGTTCGCACGAAGCTGTGGGCTGTTAAGAATGAGCGTAACCTCAGACTTGGGGATCTTGTTCTGCTGCCACACATCCTTAATTGTCTGTGTGAGCATATCCTTATCCATTACTACACCGTTAAGTACAGCACCCTCAGGAAGCGGAGCAGAAAACAGCTTGTTAACCTTAACGCCACCTGCGGTAGGCGAACCGGTCGCTATCTGTATATTGGTGTTTGACAGAAATACAACTTCAGCCATTTCTCATTCTTCCTTTCTTTACGAACCTGCGCCGATAGTCGAATACGACTGATAGATAGGCTGAATGATCGCAATCATGATAAATCCAACGATTACCGCCATAACAACGATCATTATAGGTTCAATTAATGAAGTCAGACGCATCAACGCCTGCTCAGAATAGAAATCAAGATCATTAGCCACAGACTCAAGCATCGGGCCTAACATACCGGTCTCCTCACCAACCTTGATTGTGGAAGAAAGCTTATTAACAAAACCGTCTACATCCTGCAAAGCTGATGACAATGGAGATCCGCCAAGTACCTGACGTTCAACCTCTTCGAACTGTTTCTCGATATACTTGTTACCGATAGTACCCTTAGAGATTGTAATGCAGTTATAGATCGGAATACCTGATGAATAAAGGGAACTCATAGTACGGGCAAATCTTGCAGAATAAATGACCTTAAGAAGCTTTCCCCACTTGCCCTTACACTTAAGCATATCGAAATAATAACTGACTATGGGAATCTTGATGATCATCTTGCCGAAGATAATGAACAACACTACGATAACGGCAAGGATATACCACTGATTCTTTACGAAGCCTGATATTGCCATAAGAACTCTGGTCGCAAGAGGAAGTTCCGGCATAGTTGAGAACATCTCTTCGAACTGAGGAAGAACGTATCCGAAGAGGATTGCAACAACGGCAACGATAAGAACACTTAAGATCTTAGGGTATGTGAGCGAACTCTTGGCCTTCTGCTCAAGCTCTGCCTCTTTCATATATTGATCTGCAAGTCTCAAACACGTGGAATCGAGTGTGCCCGAAGTCTCCGCCGCACGGATCATAAAGATCAGAAGCGGTGGGAATGCAGGCTCTAATTCTTCCATAACATTGGAAAGTGCAACGCCCTGAACAACGCGGTCGCGAAGCTTAATATAAAGCTGTCTCTCGTATGGAGTAATAGACTCGTCGTTGGCAACGATCTCGAGAGCTTTTACAAGTGTTACACCGGCTTTGGTAAGAGTTCCGAGCTGACGGCAAAAATCAGAAAGCTTAGGCTTCTTAAGAGCCTTAAGAGCAATCTGTTTTGTAACAGGCTTAGCCTCAAGGAGCAAGACTCCCGACTCATGGAAACGTCTCTGAAGATCCGTCTCGTCGGCAGCTTCTGCTTTACCTTTGATTATCTTGCCCTTACTGTCTTGTGCCCGATATTTATATTCCGGCATCTGCGAAAGCCCTTCCCTCTTCTTTTATCTTTCTTATTCAGCTTCGAAATTAAGAATCTCGAATGAATAATAGACAACAAAATTTCCCTCTACTCCGGCGGAGTAATCTTCACCTTCGCCAAAGTCCGTATAGATTACTCTATACAATCCTTTCCTATACTCAAACTGTATAGGAGTGTGAGTCTCCTCATCCCATGAGTAAAGGATTACTTCACCATTTCTGGTAGAGATCTCAGCGATTTCTTCAGCTGCCCCCTCGATAAGTCCGTTAGGGCTGTGAGGATCGTATATCGAATTCAAGTTACCGTAGTACTCAGTTCCGACGATACGAAGAGCACGTCTGATATCTCTCGCCTCTTTGTGTGCCTCCCTGGCTCCCGAGTCGATAACCGCCCAGAAGATCAAGATGGATATTGCAACTAACGTTACACACGAGATAAGAACTATTCGCAGAACATCTGCGATAGCGCCCCTCCTGTAAAACTGTGTGCCCTCTACGTGCACTTCCTTAGGCTTACTATCCGGCACTTTCTCTCCCCTTCTTCAAGGCAGATGGCATAGCTTTCCAACCTATGTCATATTACCTTATATAAATTTAATATAATCACGCGCAAAATAAGTGTCAAATAAATTTATTGTTAATAAGATGTCTATAATGTTACACAGAAAATCCGATTATATAAGGCTTTCGGAGATTTGAAGCTCTCAACGCAAACAAAACGGCGCCCCGAGAGGCGCCGTCATTATTTGATATTATCAACCATCAATTCTCCTGCCATTTAGCATAGATTATTACATCACCTGTAATAGGTGCAGAGAAATTGTACTCCGGAGCATCCTCTGCAGCTGATTCAGCCCAATACTGGAATGTATAGCCATCACGGGTAGGAATGCCCGGATCTGTAGGCGTACCTCCATCCGGTATTACCTGAGGGTCAACAGCAGATCCTCCATCACCGGTATCAAAGGTTACAGTATGTGTTACTGCCCATCCGGCATAGATACTGCGGTTATCAAGTACAGAAGAAGCAAAGTCGTAGAGTCTTGTACATGCCTCATCTGTATACCAGTCTGTGAAGACATATCCTTCTCTCGTAGGAATTTCTTCCGGTCTTGTTGCACAACTGCCGGAATCAACCGTCTGAGGAGCAACGTACGATCCGCCATCGCCGGTCACGAATGTAATGACATATACCTTCTGCCACTTAGCCCAAAGATCGATATTTCCGGTTATCTGAGTCGTCTCGAAGTTAAACAGCTCCTCAGGCCTATACGATGAACTCGTATACCATCCGCGGAACGCATATCCTTCATATGTAGGATCAGCAGGACGTGTAGCATAATCGTTCTCTATTACCGGCTGAGGTTCTACAGAAGAACCTTCTCCGGTATGGAAAGTTACCGTGAAAACATTGTAAATCTCATAAGAAGATGTTGTTGTTCCTGTATAGTTGCCTATTCCGGTTATAGTTATTGTCTTAACACCAGCACTAGTTGTGTCAGAAGGATAACTTAAGGTGTAGTCCGTGCCATAATCCAAGGTGGTTGTGCCTACCGTTACCGTAATAGTAGCAGGATCAGGAATAATAGATTCACCTGTGTGCTCGTATTCATCCGGATCAACAATTACCGCTGCATTGGCAATATCCGCACGGTTAATCGTAAACTCTACAGACTGAGGCGTTGGAGCCGTATAGTTAGGCGTCTCTGTTACGTAAGCCTTCAGGTAATAGGTTCCTGCACCAACCTGTGTAATATCAATTTCATTCTGAAGAGCAGCATCACTATAGTATGCGAACTCAACTTCACCGAACTGAACACGGCCCGTAGGAATACTTCTGGGATCACCCCATGTCCAACTGGATATAGCTGCATCTTCAACCCATGTATTGGTTGCCTGCTGGATTGAGTACTTCTTTGTTGCAGTACCCTGATAGCTGCCCTTACCGGTAATAATTACAACCGCCGTATCCGTTCCGGCATTAATATTGTTCTCGTAGGAAATATCATAATCGACATCCGGAACAAGATCTACACCGTCAAGTCTTACGATAACACTCGAAGGATATAGACGCTCACCTGTATATACGAGATTATCTACACCGGTAAGATATATATCTGCACGAGAGATATCTCTTCCGACGATCTCAAATGTAACCTTAGAATCAGCAGTTCCTGCGTAATTGCCGATACCGTGTACAGTTACTTCAACCGGACCGATATTCGTATTATCGGGATCATAAGTAAAGTAATAATCCACATTGTATACAAGAGTCTCACCTGCAAGCTTTACAGTAATATCAGGAGTAATAGGGGCACCTGTATATTCTTCAGTAGCAGAATTGAGTATTACTTCTGCAGATGTAATATCCGCAGCTACAATCTCGAATGTTCTGGAGATGGCACCGGAATAAGCTCCGCGGCCTGCGATCTGAACCGTAGCTGTACCTATGCGGTCATTATCTCTATAGCCGAGAACATAATCCGTGCCTTCTGTAAGCGTTACTCCCTCAACTACAACAGAGATGTTATCCTCAGTAAGAGTTACACCCGACCTTCTGTAAGGGAACTCATTGGGATGTCCTGAAACTCCGGAATCAATCGTAACTGTCGCGTTATTGATAGACGTTCCGCCTGAAGAACCCAACGACCAGTCGCCATAATGCTCGCTGTTAATTACTCCTCTAAGCTCGAACGTTGTAGAGAGTGTGCTGTCGAATGCATGAGCTCTGTGATTAGCGCCGTTACGGATATCTCCGGCATCAGCCCAAACAATACCTGTCTCACGAGGATCCTCTCCTCCGACAAGCTCCAACGCACCGCCATTAACATTGCGAAGTGCTCTGTTTCCGTCTCCGGTTGCGATAGTCATGTCAGAACCGATCGTACCTGCATAAGCACCTACGTTTGTAGAACCGGTTACAAGGCCGCCGCAGTAACTGCCTGTAATCTTACCCTGACGGGCGTTACCAACAAATCCGCCGATATTCTGTCCTGTTCCAAGAACAGATGCTGTTGAATAACAGGTAGCAATAGTAGTGTTGCTTGAAGCACCGGAGATCAAACCGACAAATCCGCCTACGTTGCTAATACCGGTGACATTACCTTCACCAGAAATGTACTGCCTCTGGAAAGTATGACCGCCGACGTAAGAACTACTGATGCTGCCCTTTGCCAGATATCCGACAAATCCACCGGTGCTTCCTGTTCCTGCACTTGAGGAACTAACTGTCGTTGTAGTACAGTCGAACGTTAATATTCCACCTGCAATGTAACCTGCGAATCCACCCGCATTAGAATTGGAGCCCGTAGAACTTACAGATCCATTTACACGGCAGCCTGTGACATAACCATTGTCTATGCGGCCTGCAAATCCGCCAACGCCGATGTCGGAACCATCGCCCAAGACGTTAACATTTGCATTTGCATAAGTTGTATTCTCCTTGAACACGTCCGTCTTGCCGGCATCAGTAATCATGCCTCTGTCAATCCATACTCCGGCGATTCCGCCTACATTGGAATATGCGGAATAAACATATACCGGATCAGGGTTATTAGAAGAGGACTGAACCTCAACTCTGGTTGAACCGTTCATGCTTGCGTAGATGCGTCCGAAGGCTCCTCCTACACCGAAGTTGGTTACAGGATTAGCTGCATCGCTAGTTGTTCCGCCTGCCCATATTCTGGATGTCGCATCAGAAGTTACGCGAATCGGAATATACAGACGTGTAAGGTAGTTTCCTGTGTTCTGCGAATTAACAAATCCGATCGCACCGCCGCACTCATAGCAAATAGGATTATACGTCGTTGTATCACCCGGCATAGGATTACCGGTTATATCACCGATGTTAGAGTGATTGCTTAAAGTTACATTGATGCTGCCCGTCGCATACCATCCGGCTGTGAAGCTTCCGAATACACCGCCGACCTGAGTTCTACCGGTAACGTTAGCCTCAGACAGATTTACATTTATAGTTGCATATATACCCTTATTAGAAGTAGAGTTTCCGTTAAGGCTGTCGAGTCTTCCCATGAAGCCTCCGACTTCGTCACCGGTACTATATACAGTTCTTACATTATTGACGTTATAAGTAACAGGGTTAGAGGTATTGTTCTCATTTCCGATACCACCGTGACCTGCATAACCAGCACCAATCCAGCCTCCGACACGGTTACCACCGTTAACGGATGCTACACAGAGGTACGGTCCATCATCAGCTGAAATGGTAGTTACACAAGCATTCTGCTGATAGCCTTCAAGACCGATCTGACCGATAATACCGCCGATAGTACTGCCGTTGGCAGCCATAAGTACAGTATTGTTGTATGTACGGTTAGGATAATCCGTGTGTACGACACCACCGGAACCTCTAAGATATACGCCCGGAGTATGTTCAGCATCGTAGGACTGACCACTAACAGGCATTCCGAGACGTCCGTCAACGAAGTGACCGACTACGCCGCCTACACGAGCATCATCAGAAGCATTGGAAGGACCTGTGTGTGCTGTATCGAACAATCTTCCGGCATTGATAACAGCCTGTACTCTTACAACTACAGCAGAGATATAGCTGTTTCCGCCGCCCCACTTATTACCAACCTGACCGATAGCTCCACCGATCTGGGTACTTCCAACCAAAGCAAGGTCTGCGGATATAGTAGCCGATACATACAGAATTCTGCCGCAGCTATTTCCTGCAAGAACAGTACCTCCGCCGACACCAGCCGTTGCAGAAGCAAATCCGACAGCACCACCGACTCGGTTAACACCGATAACCTGAGACGAACCTGTTATCTCAGATATTACAGTATCAACGTTACTTACGTTGATTCCGATAGCGCCGCCGACGTTATCAACACCCTGAACAACACCGCTGTTCTGCAAAGTTGCGGTTATGGTCTGAAGAAGCTGATTCTTATTAGTTGCATAAATGCAGCCGATAGCACCGCCGACGTTATCACCGCCGCCGATAATATGACCTCTTACAATAGCCGTTGTCTTTACTACAGATGCGTAATCATATCCGATAGCACCGCCTGCATTAGCATCAACAAGAGTAAGACTCGGACCATTAATGTTATTCGTTACAGTCTCACCTGTCGCATTGACAGTTCCGCTCTCCTGAATCGTAATGCTTATCTCATTTAAGCTCTTAAGATTCTTACCGACGATTCCGCCAACATTGATCTGACCGGACACTGTGCCTGAAAGAGCAGTTACAGTGATATTTCCGTTGTATCCAGAATTTTGTCCGACTGCTCCGCCGACATTACGTCCTAAAGCAGTTACATTAGTAGTTGAAAGATTTACCGTAATTGTACAAGCAGTATCGGATGCAGTATTGTTGTCACCGTTGAAGAATCCGACAGCTCCGCCGACATTGGCATCGTTGCCTGCTGCTACAATTCCCTCGATCTTCCAAGTCGTAACTCCAAAGTCGACATAAATACCGGCTCTTCCGTCAGCAGTAGTCTTAAGCTTCGTAGTATGAACTTGTCCGACAGCTCCGCCGACGTTCGACTTACCAACGATGAATGA
Source organism: uncultured Clostridia bacterium (assembly GCA_946405115.1). Classification (GTDB taxonomy): domain Bacteria; phylum Bacillota; class Clostridia; order Saccharofermentanales; family Saccharofermentanaceae; genus Saccharofermentans. The sequence continues at coordinate 18,849 of CAMJGB010000001.1, forward strand.
TGCACTCTGAGATGAACCTGCAAAAGATACTTCAATGCGACCGCTGTATTCAGCATTACTGGAATCAAGATATCCGATAGCACCTCCGACATTATCGCCGGTAGCATTTATCTTGGAATCAGCACTTAGAACAACAGTTACATTTACTTTAATAGCCTGAGAGGTTGCATTATTCTTGATAAGATCTGAAGGATTAGTGCTTGTGCTGCTCGTAGATCTCAACGCCCCCAAAGCACCACCGATGTAATTGCCGCCGGTGATAACCAGGTTAAGCTTATTCGACTGACTCTGATCAGGAGTCTTTACTTGTGCGGAATTAGCTACATTAGCTCTGAGAATTCCCGCAACGCCTCCGATACCGTCATTACCGGAAATCGTAAGTGTAGGAGTTGAACCGTCACCGACGAGTTCAATGAGAATATCGGTACCTGTTCCGGCAACACTTATATCACCGCATACGCCGCCGACCGCGGATCCGTTATTTGCAATTACTTCAGCATTTCCTCTTACAATCGTCCTTACGGTCGTACCGTTCTGATCGTTAAGAATTCTTCCAGCTGCGCCGCCGGTGAATCTTATACCGTGAACCTTTGCACCGGTCTCAAGAATGGACTGAATTGTTCCATAATTGGAATATCCATTACGGCCGACAGTACCGCCCGTGTAATTATTACCATTAATAAGTCCGCTGTTTACCGCATAAAGCTGACCATAGTTCGCAACCGAATTACCAACAGCTCCGCCTACATGATAAATACCATTGATCGTGCCGCTGTTGACTACACGGATAACAGAAGCAGCAGGAATAGTGCTTCCGTCATTCGCAGTGGAATTACCCATGGCACCGATTGCACCGCCGGTACCGTTAGCATTAGTCTCGTTGGAACCTGTAGCTATAATCTTAGAAGAAGCATTATTTACAACATTAATCTTAAAGGTAATGCTTACGCCGACTTCTCCGATTCTGGTAACACCACCGATTGCTCCACCGGTTCCCTGACCGTCAGAATTACCTCTTGATACGATAGTTCCGCTGTTAACACCATTTATGACTATAGTACGATCGGTTCGCGAGCACTGAATCTGACCATAAGCACCGCCTGTGGCAAGAGGACCGCTAGTATCAGTAAAGTAACCGATTCGTCCGCCATGATGATTAAAATCAATATATACGTTAGAAGTGGAGCAGTCGTAATCTCGGCCAATAACGCCTCCACAGTAGACTGTATTACCCGTACTGTTTATTATTACGCTTCCGGAGTTATCAACTCTAATGCTGGCAGTATTTCCGCCAACAGAATTCATAGCTCCGACAGCACCTCCGGCAGAACATCTGTCTGTGTCATTGTTGCCGTTATATGTGCCGAGCATGAATATGAGTGAATTCGCCTTCAACGTAACATCTATCTGGAAGTCATTTCTGTCAACGTTGGTGAACAAACCATTCTCAGGTGTTCCGGAATATGTAAACGGATCTTCTACAGCATAAGTAAGAGAAGCGTTCTGCAGGAATCCGATAGCTCCGCCGACGTTATTCTTGGAGATAATAACACTGGACATATGCTCTCCGCCCAAGCTCGCATTGTTGAAGATAGGCAGAGTAAACTGAGCAGCCGGTGCTTCAGTACTATTAACCAGAAGCCTTGCTGCAATATTGGCAGTACTGTGACCGATAATACCGCCTACATTATCTCGACCGACTACGGCAAACGAACCGTTAACCTCAACAGTTCCGTTTACTTCGCTCTCGTTCTTACCGATTACGCCGCCGGTAGCAATCTTATTTACATCGGCATAAATTACCCAATAGCTGTTGGCCATTACAACGGAATTACTCATTACGATAGAGCCGTCGGTCTGACCTACAACACCGGAGTTAAGACCTATAAGACCTCCGACAGGCCTGTCATAATTACCGAGATTACCTGAACCGTTAGACTGTCCTGTGATATTGACGCTGTTTACAAAGATCTTAGAATCAAGATCGTTGCCGCCGTCGTCAAGGCTTGCTAGTACAAGATTAAGGTTATTCGTATGAACATCCAAGACTGTTCCGCTGTTCTTGCAGATAAGTCCGTAACCTGCATCTGTTCCTCTTATGAACGAAGCAAGTCTCATCTGAACATTATTGATTGAATAGTAGGAGCCGCCGGACTTAGGCATTGCAGCCAGCGTCTGTCCATCATAAAGATTTCCAAGTGCAGGGAATGATACGACGTTAATCTGTCCTGCTGTTACAGGAGAATTATAACGTGTAGTATTAAATACTCTGACTTCACTTACAGGAAGCTTACCGCGCTCATTGATATACCAGTTAAGATCACGGATAATCCTGTAATTGGCAGTTATTCCGTTAGAAATCCAACGGATGTTATAAAGATGTCTGAATGATGTGATTACCGCATTCTTACCTGCGTCAGTCCACTCGGTTGCAGCAATGGTATTACCGGCTCCCATATAAGCGCTGTTAGAGTATGTTGCATCACCAAACAAAGTATTAACAATACACTTACCTGTAATAGGATCACCTGAAATACTATGATCGTAGTCACGCTGGTCGTTAATGGCCATCAACGGACGTACATCGTAGCAATAGGATGTGTTCGAGTCATATGTTCCAAGACCTGTGTAATAAACCGGATCGTTGATAGCTCTTGCTGCATAAGTAGGAGGAATGGTACGTGTCTGTTGAACACCGGTTCCGTCATAGTACTTAAAAGAACCGGAGATTGTAGCTTCGATGTTAGTAGGAGTTGTTCCAAAGAGTCTTCTGATATTGTAACCATCAGTTCCGGACTCATTGGAACGAATCATCATACAGTCGATTGCGATGCTGTACTCGTAGTAAGCGTCAATCGTCTCACCATCAAGTTTCTTAGGACATCCGGTTCTTCCGTCTCCCTCTACCAAAGTAACAGTAATAGGGAAGCTAACCTTGTTCTCGCCACCATTAACAGTAACCCTTATAAATGAATCATAAGAAGTTCTCGTGATGTCGTAGTTATTTATGTGCTCATGAACTACACGGGTAGCTCCGCCCATTGAACGATATCTGAGGCTTGCAAGGTCATCTGCTGTAATCGTAAGAACTACATCATCGTGTGAGCCTGTATTGTTGACACCGGCATCGCTCAATGTGATTGTGATGTTCTCGTTGTGATTATCGTGAGTTGCACCATTGCCATCCTCATCGAAAATAGCCCATGATACATCAAGGGTCTCACCATTACGCATGTTGAACAGGAATCCTGTTGTCTCAGCAGTAGGATCTACTGTAGGTCCAATGATGTGACCGTCAAGCTCGTATACCTGTGACTGAGGAAGGAATACGGATGCGATCTGAGGCTTGATGGATTCTTCTGTACCGTTGAAGTAGCCTACATGGCTTGTCTTATATCTGTAAGTAGCATCTCTGTAAGGAAGCCCGTCTGCTGTAGCGCCGTTATTCGTGCAGACGCTGTCCCAACGAAGGCCTGACGCCGGAGAATTCTGTGTGCTGTAGAAAGCTGAAATGACTCTTGCAGTATAAGAAGGTGAATCAACTGTATAAGTGGCACTTACGTCGAACTCAACAGTGATAGTACCCTGGAATATTGTCGTATCATAGAAATAGGACGACAGGAATGCATAAAGTTCCTGGCTCTCGGTCGAATACGCCGGATCCGAGATAGGAAGCAAGCGATCCTCATCATCGGGATCAAAGCAAGGATTGTAAGTAAGAGACAATATCTCATTTACTGACTCGTTAGCCTGATCAAGAGCAATCGTATTAAGTCGGGAAGTAAATAATGTACCTTCATTGGTCTTAAGCGTACGGATCCACATATCGATGGAGCCGTTAGATGCCTTCTGTGACAAAGCCGTCTGAGCTGTCTGGTAAACCGTAATGGCACTCTCGGAATTCTTATCGAACTTGGAACGGTCGATATAGTTTGCAATACTTCCGATACCGATTGCTGCGAGAATTGCGAGGATGGCGAGTACAACAATAAGCTCAACCAAAGTAAAGCCGCGACGGGTGCGTCTTCCATTAAAAGAAGCAGTTGTCCTTACTTTACTTAACCTCATTTCTCCCCCTAAGGCGCACTACGCGCACTTTTCTAATATTAAATTAACTATAAAAGCGCGAGAAATAAGTGTCAAATAAATTTATTGTTAAAAAGATGTCTAAATTATTACGCGTTGATCTCGTCGTCGGCACTTCCAACTGACTTCGCATCAATGACAGTTCCAGGCTTAACCTTAAGCGCGGGAAGGTTCCACAGGCCTCCCAAAGCCTCGACAACCATAGTGATTCCGACGATTACCATAGCAGTTCTTACCGCTGAGAAGGGGTTAACAAGAACGAGAACGCCAAGTCCGATGGCAGCTACGCCCACAACAAGTGAGATCCACCACAAATGACGGATATGTCTGATAATGAACAGGGCCTGAATTATATGATTTATGCCGATTATCACGATGATTAAGCCAAAGATGATGTTGAAGAACTCAAGCAAAGTATCAGGGCTTATGAGAAGATAAATTCCCAAAGCCGCAAGAACGACACCGGTTACGATAGCAGGAACATCGGTAACGCCCTTTTTCTTGCCCAGGAAGAACAAAAGGATCTCGAACAGGGCAACGCCCAGAATCACAATGGCTGTTGCTCTCGCAAGGATTCGCGCCGACTCGTCAGGCCATACGATGAAGCTTACTCCGATGAGGAGCAGAAGTATGCTTGTGATGATCATGTGATTACGGATTCTCTTGATTCTTTCAGGACTCATAAGGTACCTCCCTGACTGTCGGTCAAGAATTTTGTATCATAATGCCCGGTTTTGTTCAAGAATCCGAGACTTTCTTCACCACACCCGCAGAGCCGTCGACCTCGATCTCATCGCCTGTTTTGATCATCATCGTGGCATTGCCGCACCCTACTACTGCAGGGATTCCGAACTCACGCGCTACGATGGCGGCGTGAGACAGCGGAGCGCCGATATCCGTTACAATCGCAGACACCTTCGAGAAAGCGGGCGTCCAGCCGACATTCGTGGCTGTGGTTACCAGGATATCCCCTTTCTGAAGCTCGCCTATCTTATCGACATTTGTAATGACTCTCGCCTTGCCCCTAACCTTGCCCGCAGCACCCGCGAAGCCTTTAATATCAGCATCTGAGCACGATCCGAGATTAACATTCTCGATGTAAGCATCAACTCTTCTATTAGGATCTTCCGCCCACTTATCAGGATCAAACCGCCCTATGATGACATTAGGAAAGTTGGGGTACGTTAAGTACTTCTCGTAGGTTGTCCTTCGAGCTTTGATAATATCAAGCGGAAACTGTCCCTTACGAAGGCACTCGAACAATTCGTCGAACATCAGCATGAACACGTCATCGCCGAGGCCGTTAAGCTTGCCCGCACGAAGGATATACTCTCTGAACACGCAGAAGATATGAACACCCTTGCTTCGGATCTCCTCCCTGAAGGCATTGGCGCCTGCGAAGCCCTTAATCTGCTTATCTATCCACTTCGACTTCGACGGATACTCCTCCTTAAACTCGGAAAGTGCCTCCTCGTAAGCCTTCTCCTGCGAGGCCTTCATGGCATACATGTCGACGCCGCTTACGCGCCTCTCTTCGATAACATTATCAGGATATTCAGGATTCTCGTAAGGTCTTGGCGCCATCAGTTCCATCTCGTCAGGGCTTCTGTGACCGCAGGTCTTAACGTATTCTTCCTTGCTTAATCTGCCCGCGATTACATCATCAAGAAGAAGCATCGGCTTCATGCTCTCGACGATACCGAGGCACCCTCCGCACAGGCGGTCCGCCATCTGCTCCCCCGCGACCTTCGCGATCTTGTTGCGAGTGCCAAACAGAGGCACCATCTGCATTCCGGCCACACCAAGGATAGACGCGAACGCATCTTTGACCTTGGGAAGCATCTCGTTATCCCAATAGCTCACAAGCTCTTCGTTGCTTCCGATAGTGCAGATGCGGGTAATAATTTGACGTGAGATCTCCGGCAGGTCTCGCACCATCTCGCGCTTCTGCTTCTTCGTAAGATGGCACTTCTCCTTCGGGAAGAACAGCACCTTCATGGCACCTCGAAAAGCCTTCTTATCAAACGGCGACACCGGCACTTCAACGCCGTCCGGGATGTTGCCGGCGAGGCTTTTGATATTCGCAAACGCCTGCTCTCGGCTCTTGCCAAAGGCCATCTGAATCGAGCACATAACGGATATGTTCATGTACGCCTGGCCATAGATATTATCGAGCCAATCAGGGAGTCCCAACATGTCATTGATCTTCTCTAGGACGCTGAACGTCATCGGCGAGACCGGCTTTAAGAAGATCTCGCCGACGTTCGTTCTCGTTAGCATCTTGTATCCCGACCTCGTACCGTTAATGTCGTACGATTCCATGTTGAGGTGCCTTAGTGTGGTTATCGGTCTTGCCTGCAAAATATAAACTTTCTTACCGCTTACGGCCCACTCAATATCCATCGGCATGCCGTAGAGTCTTCTTATCTCGAGGCTGTACTTAAGAAGCATCTTCGCGTAGGGCTTAAGTTCAGAATTTCCCTCGTACTCGCCCGTTATCGCATTGACGGTAAAAACTTCGGCATTCGAGCTTCCGGATACGAGCTGTTCGCCTTCGCCGTGAACATAGTTGCCGACTATTCTTTCATCCTTGCCCGTAATGACATCTGAAGTGAAGATAACGCCTGCAAATTCAGGCTTTACGAACCTTTGGATAACGATGCCGATGCCGAGATCTTCCTGCTTAAAGCTGCTCTCATATTCCTTAACGCGGTCGCTTCCGATCGACTCCGTGACATGGCGGATCGCATCAAGAACGCCGTCTTTACTAACGTCGGTAACAGTCTCATACTGACCTGCGAACGAAGCCTTATCGCCGTCTTCATTTACGGCAGAAGAGCGCACCGCAAATGTGCAATTGGAATCAAGTCCAGAGACTACGGCAGCAATTTCCTCTGACGCCTCAGCCCTTAACTTACCATTCTCATAAGAATCAGCAGTTATGACGTAACCTTCAGGGATACGTATCTTCGTATTCGTAAGCATGTGGGCAAGAGACTTAGCCTTGCCGCCTGCAAGATCAAGCTTTTCGAAGGGAATCTTATTTAAAGGAAAAACGTATCTCATAAGTTATCCGCAAGCAAAAGATCGATGCGCATGTCGATGTAATGCTTAAGCTCCTTCTTTTTCTCAAGGTCGATGCCGAAGTCGCGCTTGATGTCGTCTTTGCGATAAATAATAAGCTGCATCATGGTCGACATCTCGTATGCTATAAGCTTGCACTCCTGCTCGGTCTTACGGTCGCCGTAGTGCGCCTTAACGTAGTGGTAGCTGAACGACTCCTGCCCTAGGTCGCGCTTAAAGAGGATCAGCGCCGTGACTGCCTTCGCGAACTGATAGTTCTCCACAAGGCACTCCGCGACGGCATAGTGCATCTCCTTTAAGATCTCCTTCGGCGACAGCCCGGAGTTAAGAACCTTCTCAAGCTTGCCGTCACCAAGGGAAGACAGATAGCGCTTCTGGAAAGTGTCGTAGATAAGCTGTTCTCTTGAGCCGAAGCAGTAGTTGATCATGGCGGGCTTAACGTCAGCCTCCGAAGCAATCTGCCTCGAAGTTACCGCCATCGGATCCTCCGCTTCCTCCATTAACTTGAAAGTAGCATCAAGTAATTTGTCCTTGGTTAACTGTAATTTCTCGTCTTTCTTCATAACATCCATCCATTATTGAACACGTTCAATAATATATTAGCACCACCCTTTCTCCCCTGCAAGAAGGCGTTTAAAGATTTCTTAAGAAATCCTCCATTAAGATGCACTCGTAACACACCGAAAAGGAGTAATGGGATGTTTTGGAGAATGTTAAGAAAGGACCTCGCCGATAAGAAAGGCCTGAATGTCATCTTACTGATATTCATGTGTTTCGCATCGGTCCTCACCGTAGCAAGCGCGATACTTCTGTACGCGAACACGTTCGGTGTCAGGAACAGCGAGGCAAAAGTCAACGCAGCTGATCTATTCATAGTCGCAGAAAGAGACCTCGACGGAACAGAAGAACGCCGGGAAGAAATCATCGACTGGTTTTATAACAGAGACGACATAGTAGATGTAGAACTTAATCAGACAATCGTCTTCAACCCGAACGCAGTTGACTTCGAAGGCGTAGACGAAGACGACTACAGCACTATAGTCAACGGCCGCTACTATGCCTTCGACTTGTCATCCGAGCACGATCTGGTCACCGATATGGACGGCAACTTCTTCGAGCTTCCGTACGGAACGATCGCAGTTCCACAATATATACGCTCACTCGTCGGGCTTGAGATCGGAGATAAGGTCTATGTCTCCTCTCAGATGGGAAACATCTATGAATTCACCATCGGTGCATTTACCAAGGACCCCACTCTTAACGGATATTTCAGATTATTCTTTAATGACGAAGATTATCAGGTACTTCTTAACGAGAGCCCGCTTGTAAGAGATGTTTATTACGCAGATCTCATTGAGGGCGCAGCCAACGTCGACATCAATGCCGTAGCATCCGACTTTAACGGCATGAAGAATGAGTTCGGCGAAGTAGTAATGTATTCATCTTTAAGAGAGTTTAACCAGAACGAGGATTCGACTATCGCCATGAACGCGATCATGCTGATAGTCTCATTGTTCCTCATAATCATGGTATTCATGACTGTCACGTTCACCATCAAGACAGCCATCAAGAACGAAGAGAAAGAGCTCGGTATGCTTAAGGCATTGGGCGTTGAATCCATGTCATTCAACTGGCTGTTCGCGGCAAAGTATCTTGCGCTTTCACTCATAGGAACAATAGTAGGTTTTGCAGGAGGTATCCACCTCGCTGGAATGTACATCAAGTACATGGCATTCGCACAGCTTAAGCCTGATACGACAGCTACAGTAACCGTGGCATTAGCCGCATCCGTAATGATCTTCATTCTCATCATCCTGTTCGTATCGACAGCACTTCGAAGGATGAATAAGATCAGTATCATGGACGTAATTGCAGGCGAGAACAGAGGTGAGCGCTTTAAGGCTCTTCCGGGATTCTTCCTCCACAAGATCAAGAATATCAACCTGCCCTTCTACCTAGCTCTTACAGACATCATTACGAAGATCAAAAGATACTCATTTCTCATCGTTGCATACGTGATCGGAATCTCTCTTTGCATCGTTATGTATGAGGCGAACAACACGACTAATACAGCTTACTGGATCGAGAATTACTGGCAGCGTCCGCACTTCGATTTCGCACTGGAACTTCCCGACGATGTAATGGATACGTACATAGAGAGAGGCGGCAATTTAAGAGGCGCTTATGACATGATCAATGCGCAGATAGAAGATGCAGGAATCCCGGCTAACATCCGCTATTTCCAGTATGCCGTTGAAGATCCCAGAGCGACACACAACGGCACTACCTATGACTGTCTCATGAGATTCAGCATTCCGGAAGGATATAACCATAATCTCTACGAAGGCATCTGGCCTGAGCTTCCTAACGAAGTTGAGGTGGACGCATATCACGCTTACATCAATGGCATCGAGATAGGAGATACAGTCTCTATCGAATACAACAAATACAACGACGACGGCATCTCCTACGATCACGTTACCGAGGACTTTATTGTCACGGGAATGCATGACAGTGCAGAGGCATATATGACGTTCGTAATGAGCCCTACGTTCGAGGGCGTTGCAGATTCACGTGTCGCCCAGTGCGGAGGTGCCATAGATGCTCCCGATGAGGATAAGGCAATGTACATACAGCAGTTAAGGGATATCTTCGGCAACGCAAGCGTCAGAGACAGACAGGAAGAAGTCGAATACCAGCTCAGCGGCAACGGTCCTATGTTCAGGTATCTGATACACATCATCATTCCGATACTTATCCTCATGATGGCGCTCGTAACCGTACTTTACCTATCGGTCAACATCCTCGACGAAGTGCCCGAGATCGCGCTTCTCAAGTGTTCGGGATTCGGCATCGGCAGCATCAAGGCATGGCAGATTTTAAGGGTTCTCATCATCCTTGTCATATCGACTCTGCTTTCACTGCTTACTGTCAGGACCGTCATGTATGCCGCCATGAGAGTCATCTATTTCTACCTGGGAAATCTCATGGGATTCAGGCCAACTACGAATGTACTTAACTACTACATTCTCTTCCCGCTCGCACTCATCGCGATCATCATCGTGGTCACGGCAATTGTAATGAAGAAAGTAAACTCTATCGAATTATGGAGGATCAGAAATGACTAATACAGTTTTGGAATCTAGGGAACTTTGTAAAACATATATCGTAAACGGCTACAGCAACAACGTGCTGCAGAACATCGACTTCAAGCTTAACGAGGGCGAATTCACAGCCATCATGGGACCTTCGGGCTCCGGTAAATCCACCCTGCTCTACACACTCTCGGGCATGGACAAGATGACATCAGGAAACGTCATTTTCGACGGCGAAGATATGGCCGGCATGAACACGAAGCAGCTTACGAACCTTCGTCTCCATAAGATGGGATTCGTCTTCCAGCAGATGTACATGCTTAAGAAGCTTTGCATCATGGATAACATCATCCTCCCGGGCTACCAGGCAGGTTCCAAGAGCAAGGACGAGGTCAACGACAGAGCCCGTAAACTCATGCACAACTTGGGCATCGACGACATCGCCACCAACGAGATCTGCGAGGTCTCCGGAGGTCAGCTGCAGCGTGCATGCCTTTGCCGTGCACTCATAAATTCGCCGAAGATCCTTTTCGCAGATGAGCCCACGGGAGCACTTAACTCCAAGGCTTCCGCAGAAGTTATGGCAGAACTTCGAAAAGCAAACGCAGAAGGCACCACTATCCTCATGGTAACCCACAGCGAGAAGGTAGCCGCAAGCTCCGACAGAATCGTGTACCTTGTCGACGGCAACATCAAGGGCGAGCTTAACCTCGGCAAGCAGACAGACGAGAGCGAGACAGTAACAAGAGAAAGAAAGCTCAAGAACTGGCTCGACGAAATGGGATGGTGATGATATGAAGAAGAGACTTATTCCGGTAGCACTTTTGTGCCTTGCAATTACCGCCTGCAATAATCCTGTTGCGACGCTGGATTCCGGTCTTAATGAGCCCGTCTCCCCCGTCGGCAATTACTTTGTTGAAGGCGAAGCATACACCAACGAAGGAACTGTGGAAACTCCTATCGGTGAGTATGAGACAGAAGACGGAATCTGCCACATAACGGTATTCGATTCCTACTTCGAAGTAACGCTCGATGAGACTAACTGCACACCTTATGAGGCGGGTGCTGCTTAT
>CAMJGB010000002.1 GCA_946405115.1 uncultured Clostridia bacterium
TGCGAAGTTGTCTTGGAAACAGCGGGATTATAATAGAAGAACTGGTACGCGATCACCTGATAGACGACATGGAAGATCAGAGCGGCAGCGGTAGCCGTGCCCAGGAACGCGTTTATCTTCTTACCCATAAGTGATCGACCTTGGGAAGAAGCTCCCTCATATGAGTTACGGCCTGCTTAATTCGAACTTCCTTAAGATCGGGACTCGTAGCTCCGTTAAGAACAACACACTCAAGAAACCTAAGATTACCCAGAAGTTTGATCCTGTTAAGGCACTGCTCCCTCTCTTCTTCGGACAGATCTTCGAAGTAATAATCAACGCTCTTCTCGAAGACTGAGCGGCTTATAGTAGCGGGAATTCCTAAGAATTTAACACTGTTATCTTCTTCAGCTTCCAGGTAAGCGACGTATGTTACATACAATCCCTGAAGGTCGAAGATCGGGTCTCCGCAACATACCGTCTCAAGATCGATTACGAGAGGCTGTCCGTCACTTATCATGATGTTCTTCATGTGGAAGTCGCCGTGAACGACGTGGTTATCTTCAGGAATATCTTCAAGAAGCTTACGCATGCCGGAAGACACATCCTCTGGGATAACATCAGACAGATCGTCGAGGCACTTAAGATACTTCTTACTTGCAGACGGCAGCTCCCCAGGCTCAACTTCAACGTTATGTATGCTTCTCATAAGGTTAACGAAATCTTTTACAAGATCATCGATCTTCTCAGGGTTCTCCTTAAGTACATCGTTCATGAGATTTGCCTTAAGAAGCTCGAAGACCGAACCGTAGCCGTCTCCGACCTTAACGATATCGAAGCTTATCGCCGTCGGCACGCCTCTTATGAAGGCCTGACGGGAAAGCTCACGCTCCCTCTTTATCATGGGGAGGCTCTCCTTGCTCGGATACACCTTGATGATGGTGTCCTCGTCCAGACGGTAGACCGTTCCGAACGCGCCCTGCCCTATCACTTCGCATCCGTCGACAGAAAGCTCGCGCATCTTCTTCTCGACGTTAAGAAGCTCGGTAAATCCCGTGATATCGAAGATCTCATAAAGCGACGGGCTGACATTACGGATGGTAAGCTTGCCCTCAATTGAATTAGTAAGTCCCAGGAAAATACGAAGCCCCGCACTCGAGACATACTCGATAAGCGAGGCATCAATAACAAGTTCTTTATCGGGTTCAGAAGCCGCGATTTGACAAAGCTCCTGCTCTACTGCAAGCGCATTGTTAGAAGTGATATTCTCATCGGGGAAAGCGATGATCTGATTGCCTTCTGTCTGCGTTTTCATATGTAGTTATTATAACACAGCAGGGCGCCCGAACTTTTTACACGAAGTTATTGAAGTAGTAATCCGAGTACCTTAGGACTTCCGTGTTATAGGCATCTTCGCCCATCTCCTCAAGCAGCGTCTCGCGCTCACTGAACAGATTCGTTCCAAGGCCCAGTCTGTCGCCGTTGATCTCAACGCCCATCGCCGCAAGTATCGTCGGGAAGTAATCCGTAGTGGCAAAAAGCCTGTTGTTGGTATTAACGGGAGCGACACCTGAAGGCAGATTAATGAAGCAGTTAAACACATGGCGCTGGTAGCCTTCGGGCATCTGACAAGCAAGCACATCGCTCATGAGAAGGTGGTCGCCGATGATAATTACCGTCGTATTCTCATACCAGTCCTGCTCCTTGAGCCACTCAACAAACTGCGATACCTGTCTGTCCGAGCAGCGGATGGCAGTCTGAAGCGGACCCTCGCCCTCGATGGGCTCACAAAGATCGCACACAAATCCTTCCGGCGGGTGCGTATCTGCCGTAAGTATCGTGTAATTGAAGGGTCTTCCCTCTGAAGCTATGGAAGTAAGCTCTTCTCTTGCCATATCGAAAAGCTGGGCATCACCCATGCCCCAGTAGCCGTTATGGTAGCCCGCGGGAAGGTATCCCGTCTCGCTTGCATAAGTATAGTCGTGGATGGCGTAGTTTCCGTGACTTAGGAAGTAAGACTTTCTGCCTCCGAAGCCTGAATCGGAACCGCATACGAAGTAGTTGTCGTATCCGTTGTCATAGAGGATGTCTCCGAGGGTTCTTAAACCCGGAAGGAAGCGGCTGTAGGACTGCATGTCATTGCTGTCGATCGGAGCGTTGTAAGTAACGCCTGATGATGTCGTAAGAAGAGCCGCCATCGTCCATCCTACGTTCTGTGTCTGTGTGGCTCCGCCGAATGAATCAGTGTTCGAGAAAGATACATTCTCACTTGCGATAGCTGTTATGTTGGGAATCAGGTTGGAAGGCATTCCGCCGCCCTCATCAACTGAAAGATAGGAGCTCTCAAGGCTCTCTACATAGATAAGAACCAGATTACGCTTCTGCTCAGGGAACGTAAGAAGGTCGTCCGTCGGAACGACATAGTAATTCTCATAGATCGTGGATCTGTGGATAAGGCTGTCTACATAATCGGGAACTCCTGTATCCTTCGCAAGTCCCGGGACCTGCGCCCAGCAACCGATGAGAAGACCAATCGTTCCGATGACCACGATCGGACGGTAAGTGATATCAAGGATACCAAGTTTATTGATACCGACTTTAAGTGAATATCCCGTAGTCTTCATGGCCTTGGTAACAAGGCAGAGAATGATTATTCCGAGAAGCGGAATGAGAACCGCGGGCATCGCGATGTCTTTGACGTAAGTCTCGACGATGTTGGAATCGACGCCGACCATCGGAGTCTTGATCTGGAATAATGCGGTCGAGAAGCTTACCGGTCCCCAAGTCTCCTTAAGCCACTTAAGAGAGACCATGAGAAGGCTTCCCAATATCGATAACGCATATATGATTACTCTTAATACCCAGAGTAAGATCGGTTTTATCTTACTTCTTTTTGTCATTGAACCTGATTACAAAGAACTTCTGGAAAAGATCGAACAACGGAGGAAGTATCAGTGCGAATGCCAATGCGATGGCAACGTACTTTGTGAAGAACACGAAGTTCTCCATGAATACCATCTGTGAATCGTAGATCTTAAGAAGATACACGGAAGTACACATCGTGAACCAGTTGATCATAAGAACGAAGCAAAGATATGCAACTACTGAATCAATAACCTTAAGGTCTGATCCGCGGCGCTTTCTGAAGATCGCAAGCGAGATAGCCGCAGGACACAACAAAGCTATATAAGGCATTATTCGTACCCCCGTATTAATGGTTTTACAACGTTTTTCACTTTACCATACTAAACAACCAAATCAAAGTCCCCCGATCACTCGGGGGACTTCTCCAACACCAAAAAATGTTTATTACTTATCAGCTTACCCAAAGTCCGTGGAGATTGCAGTAAGCATAAGCCTTAGTAACTTCAGCACCTGAAAGAACAGTAAATACTGCGACAGGATCGTCGTTAGGATTAAGCTTCGCGATCTGAACGCCTGCAGTCGTATCAAGGATAACGAACTGGATGTAGTGCTCAGCAGTCATAGGGTGTGTAACAGCACCGACTGAAACAGTGACCTTATCACCGTCACGTGCAACAACGGGTACGTGCTTCTCAACAGCTGCATCAACAGAAGAAGGAATGAGCTCTTCCATAGCCTCTCCGCAGCAAGTCATAGGTACGCCTGAATCAATAACCTTAATCGCGATGTTACCGCAGTGCTTACAACGATATACTTTGATTTCCATGATTCGTTCTCCTTTACTAATAAGAAATAACACTTTTATTCTAACATGAGTAAAGGAAGGTAAAGGTTAATCTATTGTTAACCTATGTCTATGATCAAATACTCCGAACGGGTGCCGGTCTTCATGAGAAGCTCCCAGTTCGAGATGCCTGAAGTGACGATGAAATCTGTGCCGTTTATGTTCATAAGGCCGTAAGTTCCGTCATTGCCGAAGAGCTTGCCCATAAGGGTTAACGGGAACAGCTGTCCGCCGTGTGTATGTCCTGACAGCACAAGGTCTGCAGAAGTTGCCGCCTCATTCTCATAATCCGTAGGCTCGTGGTCTATGACTACAATATATCTGCTCTCATCAATGCCCGTAAGAAGATCCGAGATCTCCTGTCTATCCCAGGATGCATCCTCTCTTCCCACAATTACGATATCTCCAATATACGCGATCTGATCCTGAAGTATCTGCACACCGTTAGCCTCAAGATTAGCCGCAAGCTCCGCGCCCCTTGTGCCGTCGTCGTAATAACCCCTGTCGTGATTGCCATAAGCATAGTAAACGCCGTAAGGAAGATCCATCTCACCTAAGGCCTCGCACGCTCTTACCATATCTTCACGGGGACTTGCGTCATCAATGAAATCGCCTGCAATGATAAGCATGTCGGGGTGCTGTGCCTCAATCTCCTCCATGTACGAAGCGAACTGCTCGCCGTCCATAGTAGTGCCGAGGTGCGAGTCAGCTATGAGCGCGATCCTTACGGGAGCGATGCTTTTCGATGTGGTGAGAGTGTAGTTTGTCTGCCACACGTTAAAGCAGAGGTAGATGCCGACGAGCGTTACAACAACAGTAGCAGCAAGAGCGAGTATGCCGGGCCAGTACACCTTGAAACTCTCGCGCTTCTCCTTGGGAACGAGCTTAAACACCAGCTCGAAAAGCATAAGGAACAACCCCAAGTGAATATAGATAACGACGGCGTTAACGAACGACATCGTGAAAGTAAGTACCGCAAGCAAAAATACATTAAGGGCAGTCGAGATGATCCTTCTTGTCGCGCGCTTTCCCTGCGACAGCTTCTTAACGAAGCTGAACTTGCCGGTAACGTGAACCATGTAGATGACCATGGCAGCAAGCAGAAGCAGAACTACCAAGGCAATTACAGCCCAGAACGCCATCAGAACCTCCTTAAAATTGTAGCGGTATTTTACATTCTACATCATGACAATAACAAAAGCCTCTTCCGAAGAAGAGGCTTTCATAATTATTAACAAACCGTATAAATCAGTTTATCAGAACTTGCCTTCCTTAGCAGCTTCCTCAACGGAAACAGCAACAGCAACTGTAGCACCAACCATCGGGTTGTTACCCATACCGATGAGACCCATCATCTCAACGTGGGCAGGAACGGAAGAAGAACCTGCGAACTGAGCGTCAGAGTGCATACGGCCCATAGTATCTGTCATACCATAGGAAGCAGGACCTGCAGCCATGTTATCAGGGTGAAGTGTTCTACCTGTACCACCGCCGGAAGCAACTGAGAAGTACTTCTTGCCGAGGTCGTTGCACTCCTTCTTATAAGTACCTGCAACAGGATGCTGGAATCTTGTAGGGTTAGTGGAGTTACCTGTGATGGAAACGCCAACGTTCTCGTGATGCATGATAGCAACACCTTCCTGAACATCGTCAGCACCGTAGCACTTAACTGTAGCACGAAGACCTGTGGAATAAGGAGTCTCAGAAACGATGTTGAGCTTAGCTTCCTTGTAATCGTACTTTGTCTCTACGAATGTGAAACCGTTGATTCTGGAGATGATCTGAGCAGCGTCCTTACCAAGACCGTTGAGGATAACTCTCAAGGGCTTCTGACGAACCTTGTTAGCCTTCTCAGCGATACCGATAGCGCCCTCAGCAGCAGCGAAAGACTCGTGACCTGCGAGGAAGCAGAAGCACTCTGTCTCCTCCTCGAGGAGCATCTTACCGAGGTTACCGTGGCCGAGACCTACCTTACGGTGGTCAGCAACAGAACCGGGGATACAGAAAGCCTGGAGACCTTCACCGATTGCAGCAGCAGCCTCAGATGCCTTACGAGCACCCTTCTTGATAGCGATAGCTGCACCTACTGTGTATGCCCAGCATGCATTCTCGAAACAGATGGGCTGGATCTTCTTTACCTGAGCGTATACATCAAGACCTGCGTCCTTTGTAATCTTCTCAGCTTCTTCAATAGAACTGATGCCATAGCTGTTAAGAACAGCGTTGATCTGGTCAATTCTTCTCTCATATGATTCAAATAAAGCCATATTATGCAAACTCCTTTCTTGAGATTATTCTTTTCTCGGGTCAATGATCTTAACTGCATCAGCAACACGACCGTACTGGCCCTGAGCCTTCTCCCAAGCTGTGTTGGGATCGTCGCCGTTCTTGATGAAATCTGTCATCTTGCCGAGGGATACGAACTTGTATCCGATAACCTCGTTGTTTGCATCAAGTGCAATACCTGTAACATAACCTTCTGCCATCTCGAGGTAACGAACACCCTTAGCCTTTGTAGCGTACATTGTTCCTACCTGAGAACGGAGTCCCTTACCGAGATCCTCAAGACCTGCACCAACTGCGAGTCCGTCATCAGAGAAAGCACTCTGTGAACGACCGTAAACGATCTGGAGGAAGAGTTCTCTCATAGCTGTATTGATAGCGTCGCAAACGAGGTCTGTGTTAAGAGCTTCAAGAATTGTCTTGCCCTGGAGGATCTCAGCAGCCATAGCTGCAGAGTGTGTCATACCTGAGCATCCGATTGTCTCAACGAGAGCTTCCTCGATAACGCCTTCCTTAATGTTGAGCGAGAGCTTGCAAGCGCCCTGCTGAGGTGCGCACCAGCCTATACCATGTGTAAAACCGGAGATATCTTCGATTTTCTTAGCGTGCACCCACTTTCCTTCTTCGGGAATCGGAGCGGGCTCATGCTTAGCGCCCTTAGCTACAGGACACATGTTCTCGACTTCTTTTGTGTAAATCATGTCTGTGACTCCTTTCGGCATTTATTGCGTGCGTAAGTAAACGCTGCCTTACTAATTAGACACTAGATTCTATCACAGAGAAGCCCCCTTTATCAATTTAAGAGTAGTGTAAAATAGAGTGAATGAAGACTTATAAAAAAGATTTGTGGAATTACCTTAAAGAGCAGACTTCTCTGGGCAGGAAGGTCGTTTTATACGGTACCGGAGACGGCGCTGACAAGATAATCGCGCGCCTTGACAGCTACGGGGTTCCCGTAAGCGGCGTGTTCGCAAGCCCCGGATTCGTTCGTAACAGGACTTTCCACGACATGAAGGTAATGTCCTTCGAGGACTGCCTTGAGGCCTTCGGCAGCGACCTCATAGTACTTATGTGCTTCGGCTCAGCCCGTCCCGAGGTTATCTTCTACGTCGACGAGATCTCTTCCAAGTGCGAGTTTTACGCCCCGGATGTGCCGGTTTACGGCAATCAGCTTTTCGAGATGGGGTTCTACGAGGAGCATAGAGAGGACATGGAGCGTGTTTACGGGCTTCTTGCAGACGAGCTGTCGCGTAAAACTTACGATGACATCGTGGCGGCGAGGCTTACGGGCGACATCAAGTTTCTTAAGGACTGCGAGGTAACCCAAGAGGAAGCGGATTCTTTGCTTGATACAGCTCGCCGAGGCTTCTTCTTAGACCTCGGCGCTTATAACGGCGACACGGTCCTTCGCTATTCCGCGATGTTCAAGGACTTTGACGGCATAATCGCAGTCGAGCCCGACAGGCGCAACATGCGAAAGCTTCAGGAGAACACGGCAAAGATCGCATCCCGCCTTCCCATGGAGTACGTTCAGGCTTTTATCTCTGAGGAGGAAGGCGAGGTCGAAGTCGTGAAAAACATCGGCCGCGGAACGAGCATGGACAAGGGCGGCGACACCAAGGTTGCCACCGTGACCATAGACGGGCTTCTTAAGGGAAGGCCCGCGGGCTTTATTAAGTTTGACGTTGAAGGTGCGGAGCTTGCCGCGATTAACGGCGGTGAGAATGCCATAAGAACGCATAAGCCCATGCTGAACGTCGCCTGCTACCACAGAAGCGAGGACATATTCACGCTTCCGTTACGCATGCTGGAACTTAACCCTGATTACAAGATCTTCATGCGCCACACGCCATCGATTCCCGCGTGGGACACCTGCTTCTACTTCGTGTGATTACTGATTATTCTTGTTGTGTTCCGCTCTCGCGCGGTCAATAACAGCTTTACGAGCCTCGGGCGAAAGTACCGAGGCTTTTCCTTCTTCTGTAACCCTGATCGCAGAACCGCAGTAAGCGCAGAAGCTGATCGAGCCCTTACGGATAGCAAGCTTCGCACCACAGCCCTGGCAGTCGACGCCGACGCTCTCTGCTGCGATCTTCTCGGCAAGCTTTCTGTTCTCGAGAGCCTTAGTCTCGGCAACCGCCTGATGCTTCATTCTCTCAGCTTCATTACGGGAAGCCTGTGCCCTTGCCTGAGCCGCCGCCATCTCATCGTGAGCTTCAACCGAACGTGCGACCTGAAGGCCGATATCTATGAGATCACCTATATCCAACCCAAAACCAAACATACTTATACCCTCCTATTCCCTTATCCAAATATAATCCTAATTTATGGGCACGGCTTAATCAAGTAAAACCGATCGAAAATTCTTTGTGACCTCTTGCGCTTTTCTTCCGTCTTATGGGTGAACGACATTATGGAGGATATGGTTATGAAACGTTCATATAAGAGAATTATCGCTTTGGTATTAGTTGCTGCGGCACTCTTCGCAGGATGCAGCAGATCAGGTTCCAATGAAAGAAGATCATCCGATTCAAGAAGTGATGCGGAAGAACCTGCATACACAGAGGCAGCCGCAAGAGACGTAGCTTCCTACAGCATGTCTGCAGGTGCAGGAGATTATGAGACCGGCTTCTACACAGAGGAATTAGCGGCAGATTATGTATATACAAATGACGTCGCGTCTTCAGTAGCAGCTCCCGGAGACTCCGTTGGTGAACTTTCAGTTGCCGACGAAGACATGGAGCGCATGCTTATAAGAAACGTAACAGTATCCTGCGAGACACTGGATTTTGCTGAGCTTACATCAAGCATCGAATCCCAGGTAGCAGCACTCGGCGGCTACATCGAGAGCAAGAACTTCAACGGCACAGGAAATGCACACGACTTAAGAACTGCATCCTACACGATCAGAGTTACTTCCGATGCATTGGATCAGCTCGTTAACACCATCGGCGGTTCAGCCATCATCACAAGTTCCAACGAGAACACAGAAGACGTAACTTTGACTTACGCTGACACACAGGCAAGGATCGAGTCACTCCGCACAGAGCAGGAGACATTGAATAACCTCCTCGCACAGGCAGACGACCTCGACATCATCCTTCAGCTTCAGAACGAGCTTACTTACGTAAGATATGAGATCGAGAGCTACGAGTCACAGCTTCGTGTCCTCGAGAACCTTTCTTCCTACAGCACACTTACACTTTATATTAACGAAGTAATCGAAGCGACAGAGCCCGAGGAGCCCCACGTTAAGACATACAGCGAGAAGATTAGTGATGCATTCCACGACGGACTTAATAGTGCCAAGAACTCTCTTGAAGACTTGGGTCTCACACTCGCAGAGAACGTCATCTCAATTGCTGTTATAATCGTCATAGGCGTCGCAGCATTCATCATCTTCAAGGTAGCTGTTAAGAAGGGCAAAAAGAAGCTTGCTGAGAAGAAGTCTTCCGAGGTTAAAGCAATCGAGATTCCTTCAGACACCAATGAGAAGAAAGACTGAAATAAATAATTGAGAGTAGTTATTGCAACAGATTCATTTAAAGGCTCGCTCACCTCTTACGAGGCGGGCGTTGCCATTTTAAGTGGAATTAAAGAAGCTGTTCCTTCCGCTGAAGGCGAAGTTCTTGAAGTTGCCGACGGAGGCGAAGGCACATTTGAAGTAATAACGAAAGCTCGTGAAGGCGACGTCATCACCGTTCCCGTTACAGGTCCCTTAGGAGAAACTGTTGAAGCCCGTTACGGCATAGTATCGGGTGACGTGAAGACCGCCGTCATGGACATAAGTCAGGCATGCGGTCTCCCGCTTGTTCCCGTCTCGAAAAGAAATCCTTTATACACAACAACTGAAGGCATCGGAGAGATCATCATTGACGCACTTAACAGGGGTTGCAGGAAGTTCATCGTAGGCTTAGGCGGAAGCTCTACCAACGATGTCGGTGCAGGCATGTTAAATAAACTCGGAGTTAAGTTTACTGATGCTTCAGGGTGCGAGATAACCCGCGGCGCATCGGGGCTTTCTTCACTTAAGTTAATAGACGTTTCCGGTCTTGATGAAAGACTTAAAGAATCAGAATTTCTCATAGCATGCGACGTCACAAATCCGCTTACCGGCGATAACGGCTGCAGCATGGTCTTTGCACCTCAGAAGGGTGCCGATTACGATTCATGTCGATTGATGGATAACTGGATAGCAAAGTTTGCTGATCTTACCCGTGACATATACGAAGATTCCGATCCCTCATTTCCGGGTTCAGGAGCCGCAGGCGGTCTGGGATTTGCTTTCAGGACTTTCCTTAACGGCAGCATGGTATCGGGAGCATCACTTGTGCTGGAGCAGATAGGACTTCGCGATCATCTTAAGGATGCTGATATCGTGATCACCGGAGAAGGCAAGTTCGATGCACAGACACTTATGGGCAAGGTTCCATATGAAGTAATCAAGCTTGGTAAGGAATGCGGTCTTAAGACCATGGTCTTCGCAGGCAAAGCTGATGCAGATGAGGCAAGTCTTTCCGAATTTGGCATAGATGAGGTATATTCAATCTCAGAAGGAATAAGTGAAGAGGAATCCATGAGCAATGCGGCTTCTCTTCTTACAAACAAAGCCAGAGAGGTATTCACGTGGAAAACCAGTTCGAGAGATTAGAGCTCCTGATAGGTTCCGAAGCCATAGATAAACTTAAGAATTCCAAGGTCGCGATTTTCGGTGTGGGCGGAGTAGGCGGATACGTTACCGAAGCCCTCGCAAGGTCCGGTGTAGGCTCCTTCGTGCTTGTAGATAACGACGTAGTGTCGGTAACCAACCTTAACCGCCAGATAATCGCGCTGCATTCGACCGTCGGCAGAAGCAAGGTCGAAGTGATGGCAGAGAGGATCCGCGACATCAACCCCGATGCGAAGGTAGAGCTGAAGCAGTGCTTCTTCCTGCCCGAGACCGCAGGTGAATTCGATTTTGGTTCATATGATTATGTTGCAGATGCAGTAGATACGATCGCAGCGAAGGTAGAGATAATTTCCAAAGCGAAGGAAGCAGGTGTTCCCGTCATATCATCCATGGGTGCAGGCGGCAAGCTTAACCCTTCGATGTTCGAGGTTGCCGACATAAGCAAGACTTCAGTCTGCCCTCTTGCCAAGGCAATGCGAAGAGAGCTTCGCCTCAAGGGCATCAAGGACGTTAAAGTGGTTTATTCCAAGGAAGAACCCATTCGTAACATCGTAGGAGGCACTGCAGATCCCGAGTCAGGACGTCATGTTCCCGGAAGCTCCGCTTTCACGCCTTCTGTCGCAGGCCTCATCATGGCAAGCGAGATAATTAAGGACCTTTCAGGAATCAACTGAAGTTACGTTAATACGGCAACAAAGTAAGGCGGCAATTCAAGCGTTCCGCCTCTTAAAGTTGCCTCCTCGTAAGACACGGCAAGAACCGCAGAAAGTTCATCATAGGAAAGCGAAGATACATCCACACTCTGCGCCTCAGAAGATGTGTTAATTACGATCAGAACCGGCGTATTTCCAAGCTCATCCGTC
Source organism: uncultured Clostridia bacterium (assembly GCA_946405115.1). GTDB lineage: Bacteria > Bacillota > Clostridia > Saccharofermentanales > Saccharofermentanaceae > Saccharofermentans. The sequence goes on from CAMJGB010000002.1 coordinate 11,504, forward strand.
TTCTCAATCACGCAGATGGAGTCAGAAGATAACGAATCATAATATGTACATGAACCTGTCGATATAACAGGGAATCTTGTCCTTAGCAAAACCGCCTCGCGATAGTAGTTATAGATGGACAACGGATCGTTCATCTGATCTTCCAAAGAATCGAACTTCATCTCGAAGCTATCCATACCTGAAGGAGGATTGCAAAGTCCCTCATAAGAAGCGTCAGAACTCCAGTACATCGGTGCGCGGAAGTTCTCATCGCGGCCTGATCCTTTCATGCCGATCTCCTCACCGTAATATACGAACGTGCGGCCGCTCATGAGAAGGTTCAAAGCGCCTGCAAGCCTTGTGCGGTACGGCGATTCATCACCTGCGAAGTAACCTGCGGATCGTCCCATATCGTGATTGGTATAAAACGAAGCGTCATCGGCCAATGAAGCAAATCCCGTGGCAAGTAAAGACGCCTGATATGCTTCAATCGCCTCGCCGTAAGAAAATGCCGGCAATACCCCGCCTGCAACCTTCGCGATAGTGCCGTTCTGACCGGAGAAAGAGAAGTTAAATATGCCGTCTACTCCGCTCTCATAGTAAGGGATGTACGTCGCGGCATCAGCCCACGCCTCGCACACGATATATGCATCGGGATCTATGTTTTTAACGTAATCGTTAAACCAGGTCAAAGTCTCGATATTACTCTGATTCGCACCCGAGAAATAGTAAGTTGTCGCATCAAGTCTGAAACCGTCGACGCCCTCGGATAACCAGTATTCCGCTGCACCCTCAAGCTCAGATCTGACCGAAGGATTCGCAAGGTTAAGATCCGGCATTCCCTCCCAGAACTGTGCCTCATAATAGACATCCGTTCCCGGAAGGTTCACATAGCCCGCAGAAGATTCCATAGCGAAGTTATAGTAATCGACATATTCACAAGTTTCCCTCGCAGCCTCAAGGTCCGCCTCACTGTGGCAGTCCTGCACTGCCTCGGAAGCTTCCAAGAACCACGGGTGCTCGGAAGATGTGTGATTCATTACAAAATCGGTAATTACACTTACCCCGCGCGCGTGGCTTTCAGATATAAGCTCCTCGAAGTCGCCGATAGTTCCGAACGAAGAATCTATCGTAAGATAATCAGCAACATCGTATTTATGGTACGTGGGAGAAGTACATATCGGCGTCAGCCAGATCATGTCGAAGCCCATTCCGCTTATGTAATCGATTTTCGACGTGATTCCTGCGATATCGCCCACGCCGTCGCCGTTACTGTCGCAGTAAGAACCTACGAATATCTCGTAAGCAGCATTAGACGATGCCACCTGCTCGAGATTGTCATTAAGAACGTTCATCTGGGTTATCCCGTCTTTCTCGGATACCCCGGAAGAAAAAGAGCACGCCGACATAAGAATCGACGCGCTCAATAAAAATGCAGTTAAAGATATGCCCTTACGGCAGGAACTCACCTCAGAAGCTCCATGATTCCGTTGAAGATGGAATTAGCGTTAGCCTCTACGGAATCGCCCTCAACACGGCAGTAGTAATGTCTTCTGAATACTACCTCGAACAGACCGTGAAGCGGTGTATATTCAACATCATCAAAGTTACCGTGAAGGATAATGTAATCGGGATCTCCGGAAAGACTTACGAGAGTCTCTGCAGTCTCAACGATGTTCTTCTCGATTCCGACAAGTCCGTTGGTATTAAAGAGTGTAGGCTCACCGCTGACGATAACGATAACCGTGTGAAGACCGTTAAGCTTACCTCTCAAGGAATAGCAAAGCTCTTTCCTGTCTTCGGCAGTACCTCCGCCTACAACGATAAGCTTAGTTGTTGACGGTAATGTGTTCTCGGGGTCATCAATAAAAGTCTGAAGCTTCGCCGCATTGGAAGGATCCCAATGTTCAGTCGCGCGATCAGCGAAATAATGCAATACTTCTCTTCCTTTACCAAGCATACATCTTCCTCCGAATGCCTTATTTACGAAAATACTTTTTTATAATACCACAAATATGCCACACTTATTTATCACAAAATAAACTTTCTTCCGATCTTGATGCCTATCTTGTAATACCAGGGCTCAAGCGCCTTATCGGCTTCCTTAAGTTTCTTGATTATCGGTATATTCTGGGGGCAGTGCTTCTCGCACTTACCGCACGCGACACAAAGCGAAGCAAGTCCCGGGTTATCCTGAAGCGCTATCGCCTGTATAAACTCAGTTCTCGCCTTGCCTTTGCCTTCCGTATACATATGGTTGTAGCACCTGAAGATGCCCGGAATATCAACACCTCTTGGACACGGCATACAGTACCTGCAGCCCGTGCATCCTACCTTAACGAGGCGCTGAATCTCCTGCTTGATGCCTTCGATGAGATTAAAGTCTTCTTCCGTAAACTCGCCCGCTTCGGCTTCTCCTGCAACACGGCAGTTCTCGAGCACCATCTCCTCCGAGTTCATGCCCGACAACACGCACGTAACTTCAGGCTGATTCCAAAGCCAGCGAAAAGCCCACTCCGCGGGACTTCTTCCTCTTCCCTCTTTATCCACAAGCTTCTTCGCTCCGTCAGGAAGATTAGCAAGCGTTCCGCCTCTTAAAGGCTCCATGATAACAACGGGAACGCCCTTCTCGGCTGCCGCCTTAAGACCTGCAACTCCTGCCTGCGTGTTCTCATCAAGATAGTTGTACTGAATCTGGCAGAAATCCCAGTCGTAATCGTTCAGGATCTCGATGAATCCTTCGCTGTCACCATGATACGAGAATCCGATGTTATGTATCTCACCGATCTCGCGCTTATGCTCAAGCCACTCTCTTGCTCCTACCGCCTTAAGACGGTTCCATCCGGAGATATCGGTAAGGTGATGCATAAGATAGTAATCAACATAATCCGTGCGAAGGCGCTTCTTCTCTTCTTCGAAGTACTTATCAAGAGCCTTCGGATTATTGCCCACAAGGTACTGCGGAAGCTTAGTCGCGATCTTGATCTTATCGCGGATACCGCACTCCTCTACGATCTGTCCCAGTGCAACTTCAGATCCTGGATAGATATATGCTGTATCGAAGTAATTTACGCCGTTATCTACAGCCAGCATGATCTCATGCTTAGCCTTCTCGAGGTCGATCTTGCCGGCCTTCGTAGTAAAGCGCATGCAACCGTATCCCAAGATGGATACATCTTCGCCGTGTTTGTCCTTGCGGTAATTCATACAAACATTATAAACAAAAACGATGCGTCCCGGAGGACGCATCCTTTGATTTAATTAGTATTTATCCGAAGTACGGTACTTATACTACTACACGGTAGCGAGCACAGAAGGCTGCCCACTCTTCGGACTTTGCAAACTCTGCCATTACCTGATTTCTGGATGTACCATTATTCAAAGCATTTACCCAGTTATTGTATCCACCCTCATCAGGCTCTCTGTCAAAGTATACTCTGTAGAGGTATTCTACGAACTGCTCATTAGAAACGTTTCTAGCGAGGAACTCAGGGCTGTTGAAGAATCCGCTTGCTACGAATGTACCGGAACCGCCATTGAGAAGAATGTCTACCCAGTAATCTCTTCCTTCTACTTCGAACTGTCTGTCGAGAGCTACAGTGTACATTCTCTCAACGAAGTTCTGAACTACGAGTCTTGTGATCTGCTCGTATGTCAATACGGGCTCTTCAGGCTCAGGATCAGGACCAGGCTCAGGTCCGGGCTCGGGTCCAGGACCAGGTTCGGGACCAGGTGCGGGCTCAGCACTTACAGTTACGATACATGTAATATTATGTGTAATGCAACTCTTACTATAGAACCTAAAGAAGGCGGCGGAACTATCGTAACGGTAGAGATTCCGGATTGATCTTCCGACAAAACAGAAAATGTAACAATGTTAAATTAAAGAGGCGGTCCCAAAAGACCGCCTCATTTTTATGCTTTTCAATGTAGTAAGAGATTACTTCTTGATAAGAAGTGACTCACCTGTCATCTCAGCAGGCTGAGGGAGGCCCATGATCTCAAGGAGTGTAGGTGCGATGTCGCAGAGTCTTCCGCCCTCACGGAGTGTGTAATCGGGATCGTAGTTAACGAGGATGAAAGGTACCGGGTTAGTTGTGTGTGCTGTGTGAGGTGCCTTTGTCTCGTAGTTGATCATCTGCTCGGCATTACCGTGGTCAGCGCAGATGAAGAGAACGCCGTCTACCTGCTTTACTGCATCTACAGCAGCGCCTACGCACTGGTCGATTCTCTCAACAGCCTTAACAGCTGCCTCGATAACACCTGTGTGTCCAACCATGTCAGGGTTAGCGAAGTTGATGATGATTACATCATACTCGCCGGATGTGATAGCTGCGTTGAGCTTCTCGGATACTTCGGGAGCGCTCATCTCAGGCTTAAGGTCGTATGTAGCAACCTTAGGTGAGTTAACGAGAGTTCTGTCCTCATCCTTGTTGGGCTCCTCGATACCGCCGTTGAAGAAGAATGTTACGTGAGCATACTTCTCTGTCTCAGCGAGACGGAGCTGCTTCAAACCGTTGTTTGCAAGGTACTCACCCAATGTGTTCTTGATCTCTTCCTTCTTGAAAGCAACGAACTTGTTGGGGATTGTCTCGTCGTAGTCCTTGAAGCATACATATGTAACGGGCATGAAGCCGTTTGCTCTCTTAAGGAACTTGATGCACTTGGGATCTGCTGCGTCACCGGGCTGAGCTGCGATGTCCTCATCGGAGAAGCAGAATGCCTTTGTGATCTCACGAGCACGGTCAGGACGGAAGTTGAAGAAGATGATGGAGTCGTTGGGCTTTACTACAGAGAGGGGCTTGCCTGCCTCATCTGTGATAACTGTTGGAAGTACGAACTCATCTGTTACGCCGTCGTCGTAAGACTTCTGCATAGCAGCAACAGGATCTGTAGCCTTAAAGCCCTCGCCCAATACGAGTGCATCGTAAGCCTTCTGGATTCTGTCCCAGTTGTTGTCTCTGTCCATTGCGTAGTAACGGCCGGACATGGAAGCTACCTTACCGCAGCCGATCTCGTTCATCTTGTCAACGAGCTGCTGGAGGTAATCCTTACCGGATGCCGGAGGTGTGTCACGTCCATCGTAGAAAGGATGAACATAAACATTCTCAAGACCGTTCTTCTTGCACATCTCGATCAAAGCATAGAGATGTGTGATGTGGCTGTGAACGCCGCCGTCTGAGAGAAGACCCCAGATGTGGAGGTCGGAATTGTTCTTCTTGCAGTTCTCGATAGCACGGAGAAGCTCTTCGTTCTTGAAGAAAACACCGTCTTCGATGTACTTAGTGATGAGTGTGAGGTCCTGATAGATGATACGGCCGGAACCGATGTTCATGTGACCTACCTCGGAGTTGCCCATCTGACCGTCAGGAAGTCCTACAGAAAGACCTGAAGCATATCCGAGCTGGTAAGGGCACTCAGCCATAAGCTTGTCCATTACAGGTGTGTTTGCCATCTTGATGGCATTACCCTCTTCACGATCTGTGATGCCATAGCCGTCGAGGACCATCATTACTACGGGTTTTTGTCTCATATTCTCTTCTCCTATTAATTAATAATCGTTTTTACCAACAAAGATTGTATAATGCCGACGTCGATGGTTCAACATTTATATTTATACAAAGCGATTGCCGTCTTCGTCGTAAGAATAATCAATATCACCAAGCTTTTTCTTGATATCCTCGGCTTCAACGCCGTAAGCTGCGGCAAATTCGTCGAGTGAAGCGTAGTTATCACGAAGCTGCGTGTTAACAAAACTTAAAAGCATAACGGGATCTTTGGGAATATTCATGTAAAGTCTCCTTCCTTTGCTTACGGTGGTATTATAACAAAAACGGCCCCGTCACTAAGGACAGGGCCGCTAATTAGTTTACTGTGTCTTTACTCTATCAGTTCTCTGTTTCAACTGTAGCGTAAGCCATGAGGAAGATTGTATCAGCGTCTACATCGTAAAGAATGAATGTGTAGTCACCGTCGGAAAGACCGCCGTTGGGCTCCCACTCAAACTCGTATGTGTCGTTGTAATCATCTTCGCTGACAGCTACAACAGAACCTACGCACTCACCGTCGCAGTAGATGTCGCAGCCCATCATGGAACCTTCATCGTAGTAACCCCATGTTCTTGCAACGAAGCTTACAGCACCTCTGTTAGAAGCATATGTATCTTCGCCGTCCAACCATTCACCGTTGCCGTCAACGAAGTGGAATGTGTAAACGTCATCGGATACTTCTGTGTAAGTCATAGAATCACCGAAAGGCACATTACCGTTAGGAGCACCGTTCTCAAAGATAATGAGCTGGAGGTGAGCAAGGATTGTAGATGTTGTAGCACCCTCGTCGAAGACGATGATGTCATATGTACCGGAAGGCTGACCATTTGTAGGAATGATGAGCTCGATCATATCCTCGTTATTGTCAGGCATTACATAGCTGCCGGACATAATCTCTTCGCCGTCCAATGCGATCTCATAACCGAATACATCGCCCTGATCGTAGTAAAGCCATGTCTGAACATCTACTTCGATCTCGGAACCTGTAATGTAGTAATCGTAATCAAAGAGATCGTCACCGCCCTCAACGAGAACAAGTGAAGCGTCTGCGCCGCCCGGAGCTGTTGAAGAACCGTTACCAGCGTACTCATCGTACTGAGCCTGTGTGATTCTGCCCTCAGAGAGGAGGAGATCCAATGCCTCAGGCATAAGGTCATCGCTGCTTGCAACGTCAAGAACGTCGAGGTCGAACATAAAGTCATCCTGAGGATCTACGAAGTAGTTACCGTCTTCATCAACTGTTACAACAGCAGAACCTGTGTAAGGAACAGGATCAGCAGTAGCGATAGCATCACCAACTACATTGAGGATGTTGTTGATAACTGTGACCATATCGAATGTTCCGTTGATCATTGACTCGAGGTAATCAGCGTAGATAGGAACCATGATGCTGTGATCAGCAACAGCTGCAGTAGCAGATGTATTTGCATCAGGAGCTGTACCTGTAAGAGTTACTGTGATGGAATCCTCAGTAACCTCAGTTGCCTCATAAGTAACGTCGATGTTGCTGAAGTAAGCTGAGAACAAACCAGAGAAACCGGAAACCTCACCGAGGAACTCCTCGACTTCTTCCATATCCTCAAATGCATCAGAATCTGTAGGGCTCATTGCATAAGCGGACATAACGTCACCCTGAGCAAGGTAACCTACAAATGTCTCAACTGCTGCGATTGCCGCGGACTCAGAAAGACCTGAGAACTCGAGATCTGCAACGAGACCTGCGAGGAAGTCTGCATAATCGCTTGTGGAATCACCCTCGATGAACCACTCGTCGCCGTCCTTGGAAAGATCGAAGCTGAACTCTTCCTCAACTGTATCTTCGATATCACCGATAGCATCGATGAACTCGTCGAATGAGTAACCCTCATCTGCGATGGAATCGAGATCAGGCAATGTGAAAGTAACCTCACATGTAGCGGAATCCTTGTCTACCTCGATGTCGCCGATCTCATACTCGGATACTGCAAATACTGCGTCCAAGAGCTCCTGAGTAGGGCCGTCGAATGCTTCCTCCTGGAAGTAATCCTCGCCATCAAGAACGAAGTCAGCTGTCTTGTTGAACTTGCCGCTCTTGACTGCATCTACATAACCTTCAACAACTTCAGTGATAGCTGTCTTGTCCTTGCCGCCGAGAAGACTACATCCGCTCAGGGAAGCAAGAAGGATCGTTGATGCCGTAACTGCACTTACGATTTTCTTAGTATTCATGAAAATCCCCTTTCCTTTATTTAAAATTCGCTTTGATTATAAACGATATTTTAGGAAATGGGTAGATAATCAGCGGCTACAGTACCATTTTTCAAATATTGGGGATTTAGTACTGTAAAATCGGTGTTTTTGAGTACCAAATGGACGATTATTGCCGATTGGGTACTCAAAATCAGGAAATTACAGTACCAAAATGGGCAAACTAGACAGTTTAGTACTTGAAATAGGGGTTTTTACAGTACCAAATCAACGAATTCGCGAATTTAGTACTGCTAAGCCCCCAAACGTGTCAGTGCGAGGGCCATTCTCCCCCCAAAATAGAAATTAGGGCACTGATTTCAGTGCCCTAATCGCTTGATCGTTAAATTGTGTTTAAGTCATCTGACCTGTGATTATGCCTTCTTATTAGCCAAGAATGCGTTGATCATCTCAACTGTCTTATCTACAGCCTCTTCCGGGAATCCGTGAACAGCCATAGCCTGCTCGAGGTTCTCACCGCTTGCAGCCATGCAACCGATGCAGTGCATTCCGAGATTCATGAGAATTCCTGCGATCTCGGGATCCTTCTCGAGAATATCTGTAATGAGCATATCCTTTGTAACTTCCATAGTTGTATCTCCTTTAATCAGGTTTTCCGCACACATTATATAACGCCGTTATATTTAAGTGAAGTCCTGATTTTTTGATATTCCTCTGTCAACCTACAGAAATCTCGAACTCACCGAGAATGCTTGTTTGTGCATCAGCATCGTAAACCACGAGGTTGTACCAGGATGAGTTTCCTGCCTGCGGCAGACTGATAACGATTGTGTCACAGTTGTCCTCAGTCATAACGTATGTATCACTCATAGCGAGCTCCATGGTTCCGCTCATGTAAGTGACGACATAGGCGAACTCCGTGCCTTCATCGTAGTAATCCCATGTGCGGACATATGCATAGATGTTCTCGTCATCGTAAACAATATCGTATGAGTAAAGGTCATCGCCTTCTTCCAATGATTCTATGTTGGCCGTTAACTCACCCGGTACCGGAGCGCCGTCAGCAAGAACGATAACTTCGATCTCGGTAAGTTCGGAATTCGTCTCGCCGCCTTCATTGTAGACTGTAAACAGATAGTCTCCGTAAGGGCCTGAAGAACCCACGGGCAAATCGATATCGATGATATCGCAGTTGTCGTAAGGAATCTCATACTCGCCTTCAACAAATGTATAACCGTCAATTATTACGTTATAAGCGAATACATCACCTTCATCGTAGTAATCCCATGTCTGGACATGAACGGTTACTGTATCGTCAGTAACGAATACACTGCAATTGTAGTAATCATCTCCCTCGTATGCGACAACATGCGTTACATCGTAATCGGTAGTAACCACGTCGCCGACAAGGGCAGCATACTGCTCAGGCGTAATTCTTCCCTGCTCAAGAAGCAAAGCTGCTGCTACGGGAACAACTTCATCGCCGTCCATGAAACCGTCGAACTCGAATGACGGCATAAACTCCGTATCAGGGTCAACTAAGAGATTGCCGTCTTCATCACAGGTTACGACAGCATAACTTGAGTAAGGAATGAGATCCGCATTAACAACAGCATTTACTATTACATTGAAAAGCTCACTCATAAGAGACTGCATATCCAGATCGTTGTTGAGAATTCCTTCCAGATAATCAGCTACGACAGGAGCAAGAGCATCGGGATCGTTGGTTGCCTCAGCAACTGAAGTCGCGGCATCGGGAGCCGTGCCGGTTACGGTAACCGTAATTGCATCTGAGGCAATCTCTGTTACTTCGAGCACATAATCAAGATGAGAGAAGTAAGCACCCATTAAGCTGCCCATTGCCACAGTATAATCTGATGATTCAAGCGCAGATGCATATCCTGCCACTGTATCAGCAAAGCTTGTACTCATGGCCTGAGCACCTTCAACATCGCCTGAAGCAAGCAAGTCTATGAACGTAGCCACAGCTTCAATGGCAGCGTCTTCGGAAAGACCTGAGAACTCAAGATCCTCAGTAAGGCCTACGAGGAAGTTATAGAAATCTTCGGTTGAATCAGCCTCGATGAACCATTCATCATCATCCTTGCTGAGTTCAAACTCGAATGTCTCTTCTGTAGTATCAGCATCCGCGATGGCATCAATGAACTCGTCGTAGGAATAACCCTCATCAGCGATTGACTCAAGATCAGGGAATGTGAACTCTACTTCAACAGTTGCAGAATTCTTGTTGACCTCGATGTCACCGAGCTCAAACTCCGTTGCACCCCATAATGCCTCAAGGATTCCCCAAGTCTGACCGTCCAGCTCGTGCTCAAGGAAGTAATCCTCTTCATCGAGTACGTATTTTTTCGAAGTGCCGAACTTACTCTTGGAGACGGCCTCGACGTAGCTTGTTACCGTTTCCCCGCAAGCTTTCTTGTCCTTGCCCCCAAGGAGAGCGCAGCCGCTTAAGGAGCCTGCAAGGATGGCGGAAGCAGTAAGCAGTGAGAGTGCTTTTCGCGTTGTCATGTGATGTTCCTCCTCTTATGTGTTAGTAAGAAAATCCGGTCAATTCTTCCAAGTTCGCGAGCTGGTCGAAGGTGATTCTTCCCTCGCTAAGAAGCTGGCCTACAGCGGGGATGACGTACTCCGTGCGTGAGCTCATGTCAGGGATCTCGATGTCGAAGCCAAGACCGCTTACAGGATCCAGGTAAAGCCTGCCGTCCTCACCCTCAGTAACCTGGAATACAACTTCCATGGGGCCTGTTGCTGCGACTGCCGTCTGCTCAGAAACGGCGCCCGTAAGGCTGCTTGCTATCGTCAGGTAGTTAAGAGTGTTGCCGTTGATCATGGACTCGATGTAATCAGCATAAAGAGGAACCATTACGTCCGGATCGTCGAGTACGGCGTTAATGATGGCCTGCATATCAGGGCCTGTACCCGTAGCCGTTACCGTAATGCATTCTTCAGTAACTTCAGTTACCTCAGACACGTAATCTACTCTTGCGAAGTATCCGGAGATAACGTCTGCGAAGCCATCCATCGCCGAAGCCATTTGCGCGTAAGAATAAAGCTGGCTGTCCTGGTTGCTGAGCATGTCCGCAGCCTCGCTGATGTTGCCGCTTGCAAGGTCAGTCATGAACGTATCCACGAGTGCGAGCGCATTGTCTTCTGTAAGTGCGGAGAAATTAAGATCAGCGATAAGACCCATGAGAAGGTCGTAATAGGCCTGTGTTGAATCAGGCTCGATGAGCCATGCCTCGTCAATCTTGTTAAGGTCGAAGTCCAAGGTCTCATCAACGGTATCGTCGATATCCCCGATGGCCCCGAGGAACTCCTCGTAGGAATAGCCCTCATCCACGATGGACTCGATGTCAGGGAGTGTTACTGTAACCTCTGCCGTTGCCGTCTCGCTATCAAGCTCAATGTCGCCTATGTCATATTCGGATGCTGCGAGAATAGCTGCAATAAGCTCAGCCTCGGTGTCGTTCATCTCATTAACGAGGAACGCGTCCTCCTCGTCTTCTACCTCCTCGCTTGCGTGTTCGAAGTCGGAATCGTGAACGGCTTCCATATAACTTGTGAGAGCTTCATAGACATGGGGTCTTTGAAGACCTGCAAGAAGACTGCAGCTGCTTAAGGAACCCGCCACGAGGGCTGAAGCTGTGATAATGCTAAGTATCTTTTTTGTGTGCATAATAATCCCCCTCCCGAGAAACTACTTAACCATTATAAAGCAAGTAAAGGGAGGGGGGTGATTTTTTATCTGATTGCGTCCTTCATGGACTTAACGTATTCGCCTACCAAAGGTGCAGAATCCTTACCGTTAGCAGCGAGGATCTTGATGATGGCGGAACCTACGATAGCACCGTCGGAGATGTCTGCCATCTTCTTAGCCTGCTCGGGTGTGGAGATACCGAATCCGATTGCAACGGGTGTATCAGTGTTCGCGCGGATGACCTTAACGATGGAGTCGAGGTCAGTCTTTATCTCAGATCTTACGCCGGTAACACCCAGGGAAGATACTAGGTAGATGAAGCCCTCTGCTTCCTTCGCGATCATGGCGATTCTGTTCTCGGAAGTAGGTGCGATGAGTGAGATAAGATCAACTTCGTTCTGATGGCAGAGATCAAGGAACTCTTCCTTCTCTTCGAACGGGAGATCCGGAAGGATAAGACCGTCGATGCCGATCTCCTTACAAGTGGAGATGAATCTCTCGGCGCCGTATGAGAATACGACATTTGCGTATGTCATGAAGACCATCGGAACTGTTACGTCTGTTCTTAAGTCGCGGACAAGATCGAACACCTTATCCGTTGTAACGCCGCCCTGCAAAGCACGGAGGTTGGCGGCCTGGATGACGGGACCTTCAGCAGTCGGATCCGAGAAAGGGATGCCGAGCTCAACCAAATCTGCGCCGTTCTTTACGGCCTCGCGTACGACCTTTGCTGTTGTCTCAAGATCGGGGTCGCCGCATGTAACGAAAGGAATAAATGCCTTTCCGTTCTTAAATGCATTAGCTATGTTACTCATTGATATCCTCCCCTCTGTAGCGGGCGATGGCAGCACAGTCCTTGTCGCCTCTTCCGGAGATAGTGATTACGATAATCTTGTCCTTGTCCATTGTGGGTGCGAGCTTTCTTGCATATGCAACTGCGTGAGCAGACTCGATTGCAGGAATGATGCCCTCTGTCTTCGCAAGATACTCGAAAGCCTGTACAGCTTCCTCGTCAGTAACGGGAACATACTCTGCTCTTCCTATGTCGTGAAGGTATGCGTGCTCGGGGCCGATTCCGGGGTAATCAAGACCTGCGGAGATCGAATAAACGGGAGCGATCTGACCGTACTCATCCTGGCAGAAATAAGACTTCATGCCGTGGAAGATTCCGAGCCTTCCCGTGTTGACCGTAGCTGCCGTCTCGAAAGTATCGATTCCTCTTCCAGCAGCCTCACATCCGATGAGCTTTACGTCCTTATCCTCGATGAAGTTATAGAAGGATCCGATTGCATTGGAGCCGCCGCCTACACAGGCGATAACGGCATCGGGAAGTCTTCGCTCCTTCTCAAGCATCTGCTCCTTTATCTCCTTGCTGATGACAGCCTGGAAATCTCTTACGATAGTCGGGAAAGGGTGAGGTCCCATAACAGAACCCAAGCAATAGTGTGTATCCGAGATACGTGAAGTCCACTCTCTCATTGCCTCCGACACGGCATCCTTGAGCGTTGCCGTCCCTGACTTAACCGGAACAACATCAGCTCCGAGAAGCTTCATGCGGTACACGTTAAGCGCCTGTCTCTTCGTGTCCTCTTCACCCATGAACACCACGCACTCCATACCGAAAAGCGCAGCCGCGGTAGCAGTAGCAACACCGTGCTGACCTGCACCGGTCTCTGCGATGAGTCTTGTCTTGCCCATCTTCTTTGCGAGGAGCGCCTGACCCAATACGTTGTTTACCTTATGCGCACCTGTGTGGTTAAGATCCTCTCTCTTAAGATAGATCTTCGCGCCGCCCAAGTCCTTGGTCATCTTCTCGGCATAGTAAAGTCTCGAAGGTCTTCCGGCATACTCGTTAAAAAGCTCGGAAAGTTCTGCCTGGAACTCGGGATCGTTTTTGTACTTGTTATATGCCTCCTCAAGTTCGATGACAGCGTTCATCAGCGTCTCGGGGATATACTGTCCGCCGTGAATGCCGAAGCGTCCGTTTTGATTAGTCATGTTCATCTTCCTTTCTGACAGCTTCGTAAAAGTCTGTCATCTTCTTAGTATCCTTAATGCCTTCTGTTTCTATCCCTGAGCTCACATCGAGAGCATAAGGATGAAGTGCTTTTATTGCTTCTACCGCATTGTCCGGAGCAAGCCCCCCTGCAAGAAAATACGGCCTTTTGACTTCCTTAATTATCTCCCAGTTAAACGTCTTGCCCGTGCCCATTCCGGAATCAAGTAAGACCCAATCTGCGGGACTTGTCTCAGCATTCTTCGCATCATCTCCGCTTCTGATCTTAAAGGCCTTGATGACTTGCTTGCCTGTAGAATTCTTCAAGCTGTTTATGTAAGTCTCATCCTCGTGACCGTGAAGCTGAGCGATGTCGATTATACCATCTGCAAGAAGCAACTTAACAACTTCGATGTCTTCGTCCACGAACACGCCTACGGCCTTGATCGAAGGATCGAGAATCTTCTTAAGTTCAGATGCCTTCTCACGTGTAACGACTCTCGAACTTCTCGGCCAGAAAACAAAGCCGATGTAATCGGGCTTTAATTCATTAACAGCCTTGATGTCCTCTTCTCTTGTGAGTCCGCAGAACTTGATCCTCGTCATTATTCGCCTCTTAATTCCTTAAGCTTAGCCTTCTTATCTGAAGCTCTCATCAATGCCTCACCAACAAGCACTGCATCGACTCCTACTTCTCTTAACTTAGCTACGTCTGCTCCGTCCTTAACTCCGCTCTCGGAAACGAAGATTACATCGTCTCCTACAAGTGACTTAAGTCTTGCGCTGTTGCCTGTATCGACCGTGAAGTCCTTAAGGTTTCTGTTGTTTACGCCGATGATCCTAGCGCCTGCCCTTACGGCCATCGCGACCTCTTCCTCATCGTGTGTCTCAACCAATGCGGAAAGTCCCAACTCGTCGCAGATTCCGATGTACTCCTTAACCTTCTCCTCGCTTAAGATCGAGCAGATGAGAAGCACTGCGGATGCACCGAGGAGCTTTGCCTCATAGATCATGTATTCATCTACGGTGAAGTCCTTTCTGATGCAGGGAATACTTACTTCTGAAGTGATCTTCTTAAGATACTCGTCGCTTCCTAAGAACCACTTGGGTTCTGTCAGAACCGAGATGCAGTCAGCACCTGCAGCCTCGTATTCCTTCGCTATCTCAAGGTAAGGAAAATCCTCTGCGATGAGGCCCTTCGAAGGCGATGCTTTCTTGCACTCGCAGATGAAGGAAACGCCTTCCTTGCGAAGTGCTTTCTCGAAGGCGAAGTCCCCCTTGGGCAAAGCCAAAGCTTCAGCCTTAACCTGCTCTAAGGGGCGGATGCTTTTCGAAGCGGCGACGCGTGTGCGTGCGTAATCTGCAAGCTGATCTAGGATCGTCATGCTTCTGCCTCTGGACGGTTGCTTACTTCGATGAACTTGTTCAGTGTCTCGAGAGCCTTGCCTGAATCGATGATCTCAGCTGCGAGCTTGATGCCGTCAGCGAATGTCTCTGCCTTGCCGCCGATGTAGAGGGATGCGCCTGCGTTCATGAGAACTGCGTCTCTTTTAGGTCCCTTCGCACCCTTTAAGATGTCGATAGTGATCTGTGCGTTCTCAGCAGGATCGCCGCCCTTAAGGTCATCCTTTGTGCAGCGTGAGAGACCGAAGTCCTCAGGTGCGATCGTGTATGTCTTGTACCAGCCGTCGCGGATCTCGCTTACCTTTGTGGGTGCGCTCATGGAGATCTCGTCGAGCTTATCCATGCCGTAAACTACCATTCCTCTCTTAACGCCGAGGCTTACGAGAACCTGTGACAAAGGCTCTACGAGGTACTCGTCGTATACGCCGAGAAGCTGCATTGTGGGCTTGCCGGGATTTGTGAGGGGGCCCAAGATGTTAAATACTGTTCTGAAACCGAGCTCCTTACGAATGGAGCCTACGTACTTCATTGATGTGTGGTACTTCTGTGCGAAGAAGAAGCACATTCCTACTTCATTAAGAAGCTCGATGCAGCGTGCGGGGCTCTGGTTGATGTTAACTCCCAATGCCTCGAGGCAGTCTGCTGTTCCGCACTTAGAAGAAGCAGCTCTGTTTCCGTGCTTTGCTACCTTCATGCCGCCTGCAGCAGCAACGAGAGCGGATGTTGTGGAGATGTTGAAGCTCTGTGCGTTGTCTCCGCCTGTACCTACGATCTCGAAAATGTCCATGTTAGTCTCAACGGGAGTTGCATGATCTCTCATGGCAGCAGCGCAGCCTGCGATCTCGTCTCTTGTCTCAGCCTTAGCGCTCTTCGTGGAAAGTGCTGCGAGGAAAGCTGCATTCTGTGTAGCTGTTGTCTCGCCGTTCATGATCTCATTCATTACCGTGAATGCCTCATCGTATGTGAGATCTTCCTTGTTAACGATCTTTACTATTGCTTCCTTAATCATGTTCTTATGCCTCCTTAATGAAATTGGTTAACATCTTTTTGCCGTCTGGTGTCATTATCGATTCGGGGTGGAACTGCACTCCGTAGATCTTATATTCCTTGTGCTGTACAGCCATTACTTCGCCGTCTTCCGTAAGTGCCGTTACCATGAGTTCTTCAGGTATCGTCGCGGGGTCTGCCGCAAGCGAGTGGTACCTTGCTACCTTACCGAGCGGAATCCCGTCGAAAAGCTTACATCTTCCGTCGAATCTTACCACAGACTGCTTTCCGTGCATAAGCTCCTTCGCGTATGTGATGGTAGCTCCGAATGCCGCGCAGATAGCCTGGTGGCCCAAGCACACACCGAGTATCGGGAAGTCCTTGCCGAGCTCCTTTACAACATCGATGATGACTCCTGCATCCTCAGGTCTTCCGGGACCGGGCGAAAGGATGATGCGGTCGGGGTTTAATGCTCTTATCTCCTCTACTGTCATCTCATCGTTTCTGATGACCTTGATGTCAGGCTCGATCGCGCCGATGAGCTGATAAAGGTTATAAGAGAAGCTATCGTAGTTATCTATAAGCAGGATCATAATTCATCCTCCTGTGCGAGCTCTAATGCCTTAAGTGAAGCTCTTGCTTTGTTAAGGCACTCCTGATATTCCTTCTCGGGATCGGAGTCGGCTACGATGCCGGCGCCGGATCTTACGAAGACCTTGCCGTTCTTCTTGAACACGAGTCTGATCGCGATACATGTATCCATGTTGCCTGTAAAGTCGATGTATCCGATCGCGCCGCCGTAGATGCCGCGCTTATTGTTCTCGAGTTCGCCTATAAGCTGGCATGCTCTGATCTTAGGCGCGCCTGAAAGTGTGCCTGCAGGAAGAACTGCCTCGATGGCATCGAATGCATCGTGGTCTTCCGTAATCTCACCTCTTACCGTGGAGCCGATGTGCATGACATGTGAGTATCTCTCAATGGAGTGAAGCTTCTCTACTTCAACTGTTCCAAACTTACTGATCTTACCCAAGTCATTTCTTCCCAAGTCTACGAGCATGTTGTGCTCTGCAAGCTCCTTCTCGTCTTTAAGCAGTTCTTCTTCGAGAGCCTTGTCCTCTTCGGGTGTCTTGCCTCTGGGTCTTGTGCCTGCAAGAGGGAATGTGTGAAGGATGCCGTCCTTCAATTTTACGAGTGTCTCCGGGGATGCACCTGCAACCTCAACATCCGTTCCTGAGAAGTAGAACATGTAAGGTGAAGGATTGATCGTTCTTAATACTCTGTATGTATTAAGAAGGCTGCCCTCGAAAGGTGCGGAAAGTCTGTTGGAGAGAACGATCTGGAAGATGTCGCCTTCCTTGATGTGGTGCTTTCCCTTTTCGACCATGTCGCAGAAAGCCTGCTTCTCGAAGAGCGGAGTAACTTCTCCCAAAAGCTTGCCGCTTTTCTCCTCGAGCTTCTCGCCGTTATGGAGAAGGTCTACGAGGTTGTTGAGGGTTTCTACTGCGCGGTTGTAGCCGTCGTCGCCCTCGTTAAGCTTCATGTTCTCGATGATGATGATCTTCTGCTTTAAGTTATCGAAAGCGATGACCTTATCGAAAAGCATGAGGTCAACGTCCTTGAAGCCCTCTTCGTCTTCAACGTCACACTTAGCCGTGGGCTCACTGTATGTTAAGTAATCGTATGAGAAATAACCTACGAGACCGCCTGCAAAAGGAGGGAGATAATCGAACCTCGGGCTCTTATAGCCTGCCATGATTCTGCGAAGTTCAGCGGAAGGATCCTTCGTCTCGATCTTCTCGTCGCCGATCTCGAGGATGCCATCCTTACAAGTGATGAGCTCCCTCGGGTTAAAGCCTAAGAATGTATATCTTCCCCAAGTCTCATTCGCTTGTGCCGATTCGAGCATGTATACGTGGTCTGAAGCATTCTTCAGAATCTTCAGTGCTTCGATCGGAGTCGTGAAGTCGGATAAGATCTCAACGCTTAAGGGAAGCACGTCGTACTTGCCTTCTGCGGCGATCTTTCTAACCTCTTCAAGAGTAGGTCTGATCTGCATTTGTTTTGTCCTCCTTTTTCGCTGAGGGCAAAAGAAAACGCCCTCAACAGAATTGCTTCTGTCAAGGAC
>CAMJGB010000003.1 GCA_946405115.1 uncultured Clostridia bacterium
ACGGACTTCACTATAACCGTCAGACTTATGAGACCATTGCCGAGCTTATATACAACGACGTAATGCTGTATCAGAGCCTCGGCTATTGATAACAAACCACAGGAGGTTACAACTATGGCTGTAATTGAGATCAATCAGAACAATTTTGACGAGGAAGTAAAGAATTCCGATATCCCGGTGCTCGTTGATTTCTGGGCTCCCTGGTGCGGTCCCTGCAAGATGTTAGGACCCGTCATCGATCAGCTTTCCGAGCAGTATGCGGGTAAGGTGAAGTTTTGTAAGTGCAATGTTGATGACAACACCGATCTTGCATTGTCGTTCAGTGTAGCGAGCATTCCTGCTGTTAAGATCTTTAAGGGGGGAGAGATCCTTGTAGAGTCTATGGGATTTAAGCCTCTTCCTGC
Organism: uncultured Clostridia bacterium; assembly: GCA_946405115.1. Classification (GTDB taxonomy): domain Bacteria; phylum Bacillota; class Clostridia; order Saccharofermentanales; family Saccharofermentanaceae; genus Saccharofermentans. Next base: position 405 of record CAMJGB010000003.1, read on the forward strand.
TATGCAACAGTTCATTGACAGTGCTTTATGATTTAAAGTCAGGAAGCATCTCATCTCCTGATGCGTCGTCTTCCTGAATGAATGCGTTAGTCTGATCGTTTATAAGAAGATAATCTGCCGCAGCCTGATAATGGCCCTGCGGCAGTTTTCTTGTCAGGAAATCCGGAAGCTTCATGCTCTCGTATTTGTACTCGAATGGCGTGTACTGATTCATGAGGCTTATGTAAATGTTGTTACCGAAGGTTTTGCACAGGTAATCCAGGACCTTCTTCGTATCGAAAAGCTGCCCCGGAAGCATAAGGTGCCTTACTATCATGCCGCGTTTCATTATCCCTTCTTCGTTAAGCTCGACAGGCCCCGTCTGGCGGTACATCTCTTCTAGTGCTTTGCAGCAAACCTCGAAGTAATCGGGAGCACTGCAAAGCTTGGATGAAAGGGAAGAGGAGAAGAACTTCATGTCTGGCATGTAGATATCCACAAGCCCCTCAAGCATCTTAAGAGAATCTACACTCTCGTAGCCTCCGCAGTTGAAGACTACGGGAATCTTAAGGCCGCTGTCGCGTGCGATCATTATTGATTCAGCAATTGTGGGGATGAAGTGGCTTCCCGTTACGAGGTTTATGTTGTGAGCACCCTGAGACTGAAGGTCCAGGTAAAGCTCGGATAATTCCTGTGCGTTATATATCTTGCCGCAGCCCGTGGGACCTCTTGATACATCGAAGTTCTGGCAGAATACGCACTTAAGGCTGCATCCTTCGAAGAATACGGCTCCGCTGCCCTTCGTTCCTGATATCGGAGGCTCCTCGCCTTGGTGAAGCATGGAAAGGTTTACCGTAGCAAGTGCCCTCATCCCGCAGAACCCGGTCTTGCCGGTCAGACGGTTGACCCCACATTTCCTCGGGCATATTAGGCATTTTTCATATTTTGAAATAAAGTTCTCTGCGCGCATATGTTAATTATAATATATGGAAATTCTACTTTGGAGTGATAAAATCTAACGTGGAAAAAATGAAGGCGGTTCTGTTATGCACGAAGAATGTGGAGTTTTCGGTATATTTTCGAGGTCGGGTGGCGCCGGCATAGCTCATGCTTGCTACTATGGTCTGTTCGCACTTCAGCACAGAGGTCAGGAGAGTTGCGGTATTGCCGTTAACAACGATGCCGAGATCACTTGCCTCAAGGATATGGGCCTTGTCGGTGAAGTATTTACACCTGAATCTCTCGATAAGCTTACAGGAAGCATAGCAATAGGACATGTCCGCTATTCCACCACAGGTGCAAGTACCAAGGAGAATGCACAACCTCTCGTAACACACTACGTTAAGGGTACGATCTCCATCGCACATAACGGAAACCTTACTAACTGCAATACACTCCGCAAGGAACTCGAGGATAACGGTGCCATCTTCCAGACAACAGTAGACTCCGAGGTTATCGCTTATATGGTAGCAGGCGAGAGATCTAAGTCTGAGAGCATCGAAGAAGCAGTCGAGAATGTAATGAAGAGAATCGAGGGAGGATATGCTCTCCTCGTTATGTCTCCCAGAAAGCTCATCGCTGCAAGAGATCCGTACGGCTTAAAGCCCCTCGTTATGGGTAAGCTTAACGGAGATACCGTATTTGCATCTGAGACATGTGCCCTTGCTGCATGCGGAGCAAAATTCTTAAGAGACGTTAATCCCGGCGAGATCGTAATCGCTGATGAGGACGGCGTTAAGTTCATTCAGACAACACCCAGACGTAAGGCAGGATGTATCTTCGAATACATCTACTTCTCAAGACCTGACAGTATCATCGACGGCATCTCCGTTTACGAATCCAGAATCAAGGCAGGTAAGCTTTTGTATGAGCAGTATCCTGTTGATGCAGATATCGTAATCGGTGTTCCCGAATCAGGACTTGATGCTGCTTTAGGTTATTCACAGGCTTCCGGAATCCCTTATGTTAAGGGCTTCGTGAAGAACAACTACATCGGAAGAACCTTCATCAAGCCTTCACAGGCACAGCGAGCCGATGCGGTAAGAATCAAGCTTAATCCAATTGAGTCTGCCGTTAAGGGCAAGAGAGTCGTAATGACCGATGACTCCATCGTAAGAGGTACGACTATCGCGAATATCGTTAAGATGTTACGACAGGCAGGAGCCCTTGAGGTTCACGTAAGAATCTCATCTCCGCCGTTCCTTTATCCCTGCTTCTACGGAACTGACGTTCCTTCAAGAGAGAAACTCATCGCTTGTAAGTACACGATCCCTGAGATCTGTGACATCATCGGAGCTGATTCGCTCGGGTATCTCGATGTTAACTCCCTGCCTCAGATGTTAGGTTTGGAGGGCGATGCACCCAAGTGCTACTGCGATGCATGTTTCACCGGTGATTATCCTAACAGTGATACCGGTATCGACCTTCTCGAGGGGGGCGGAGAAGACCTTGAGAAGTGATTCCAAGAACATGAGATCTTCCCGGAATAAGCGCGGATTTTCTGTAATCAATGTGTTGTTGGTTACGGCAGTCGCGCTTCTCGTTATTCTTAACGTAGGTGCCGGAGTTGATCTTTACCGTAAGTACAGAAACTGCCTTAATGAGCACGTTACCATTGAGACAGGTTCTGCCGTAACTTACGACCTGTTCGTCACAGAATCATTCCCGGGAAATGCTTTTATCACGGATGTTTCGCAGATTAATACCAATGTTCCCGGAACATACGGACTTAAGCTTAGAACACTCATGTTTACGCGTGAAGCGGTCCTTGATATCGTCGACACTACTGCTCCTTCAGGATCTGCAGTTCCCCAGGTTATTTTCCAGGATGATGTGCCTTTGGCCGAGGATACAATAACCGGAATCAATGACCTTGCAGCCGTTACGGTTTCTTATGTAAATGAGATGAATGCACCCCTTGAAGGAGGTGCTTACGATGTTCCCGTAAGACTTCTTGATGCTTACGGAAATGAGACGATAATCAATGTGCCTTTCGATGTTACTGCAGACGTGACGGCACCTTCTCTTACGGTTCCCGAGAGCGTTAATGCTTATATCGGAGGCAGCACATCCTACATGGACGGTGTAACTGTTACAGACGATTTTGATCCCGCTCCGGAAGTCGAAGTTGACCTTTCAGAAGTTGTTTCAGATACACCCGGTGTTTACACGATCACATACATCGCAACTGATGCACACGGCAACAGCACTTCCAAGACGGCTGACTTGATTCTTGAGCAGATGCCTGAAGTATATCTCGACAGAAGCGAGGTATACGGTGTAGCTGCAGATGTGCTTTATAACGAGGTTTTGGACGGAGAGCCGATCAGCAGTTTCACAGATATTGAAGTTGCATTCAGGATCTTCGAGTGGGCACACAGAAACATAGGGTATACGGGAACTTCCGATAAGTCCGACTGGACTATCGCGGCTGTCGACGGATTCGAGACGCATACCGGAGACTGCTACACATATTACGCTTGCTGCAGAGCGATGCTTGATGTTGCAGGTATCGAGAATGTAAGAGTTGAAAGATATCCGATCACTTCATCTCCTCATTACTGGAACCTCATCAAGATCAACGGTCAGTGGTATCACTGCGATGCAACGACATTTATGGATGTATCAGGATTTGTGTTCATGCAGATCGATTCTGAGCTTGACCATCACCATGAATTCAACGGTGCGACGGTTCCTCCGAGAGCATCCGTATCCGTTCAGGACAGACTTGATTTTACGAATCTGACAATGAGAGAAGAGTAAGAACAGAACAATGAAGAAACACGAAGGCGAACATAAGCAGGTAACACCTGTAAGAGTAAGAAGGGAGAGAGCAAGGAAGGTGAGGAATGCCCTCATCGTCGTTGTACTTTTGGCCGGCTGTCTCGTAATGGGATACCGCCTTTATACCCATCATCTCATCGCGAAGATCCTGCCCGAAGTTACTATCGAGACAGGATCTGTTATCGATGTAAATCTCTTCACTCAGGGAAGCCTTCCTAACAGTGCTTTCATCACGGATATCTCTTCGATCGATACAACAGTTCCGGGTTCTTACGGCCTTAAGGTAAAGGGCGGAGACCGCATCGAAGTATCGCGTGAGGTTATCCTTAACATCGTTGATACGACGGCACCTGTTGCCGAGGCTGTTCCGCAGACTATTTACACAGACGGACTTCCTGCTCCTGAAGCAACAGTTACGGGTATCACAGACCTTGCTTCAGTAACTGTTACTTACGCAGAACAGATGCCTGAGATATTGGAAGGCGGAGAGTACGACGTTCCCGTTAAGCTTACTGATGCAAGCGGAAATGAGACCATTATCAACGTACCTTTCACGGTCATCGATGACCATACTGCACCTTTGATCTACGGGCCTCACGACTTCGAGGCTTTCATCGGTGATTCCATTGTTTACATGGACGGAATCACGGTAACTGATGACTACGATCAGAACCCTACGATTGAGGTTGATACATCTGAAGTAAACGTTACGGAAGAGGGTTATTATCCCGTTACTTACACCGCATCTGACGAGCAGGGAAATACATCTTCAACTACCGTCACGCTTCACCTCCGCGTAAAGCCTGAGCGTTATTATGAGCCTGAAGAACTTTATGCACTTGCTATGCAGATCATCGAGGACAATGACATATGCGATGATTCCATGAGTGATATGGAGAAGGCCTTCAGGATCGTTGCATGGGTAAGCACGCATCTTCACTACAGAATGGATTCCGATAAGTGCGACTGGACGGCAGGAGCTTACGATGCTCTTACGACCATGTACGGCGATTGCTTTAACTACATGGCTATGTGCCGAGCAATGTTTGGTGCGGTCGGCATCGAGAGCATTACGATCGAGCGTTATCCCATCAATGTATCAAGCCATTACTGGAACCTTATCAACATCGACGGACAGTGGTATCACTGCGATGCCTGTGTCTTCCTTAACATGACTGATATCACGTTCATCTTCATGTACACGGATGATGAACTTGACCCTTATAACAACAGCTATGATCCGGAGACTTTGCCGGAAGGCGTTACGGTAGCAACTGAATCTGTTCAGGATATGCTCGACTATGAAACTTTGACAGTGACGGGTGAGGAATAATGAATAAGCAGTACTTAGTAAGATCTTTGATTTCATACGGAGCAGGCGTGCTTGGCCTGCTGGTTGGAGTCGCATGTTTCTTCATGTACTACCTGGGCGTTGAACGTTCTAGGATAATTAAGAACCTTACGATCGAGACAGGTACGCCCTTGATGTTCGAGGAGTTCTTCACAGAGCCTGTTCCGGATTCCAGTTTCTACACTGACGTATCTTCAATCGATACGAGCGTTCCGGGTTCATATAAGCTCATCATAAGATTCTGGAAGTTCAGACAGGAAGTATTCCTTAACGTAGTTGATACAACAGCGCCTGTAGCTGAGGCTGTTCCGCAGACAATCTACTGCGATCATCTTCCTGCTCCTGAGGATGTAGTTACAGGCGTTTACGATCTTGCACCTGTTACGATCTCATATAAGACAGAACCCGACGTATCAGTCGGAGGAGAGTATGTATTCCAGGTTTCCTTAGTCGATCCTTCAGGCAATGAGACTATTGTTGATGTGCCTTTCACCGTCATCGACGATCACACTGCTCCGCTTATCTACGGCGCACATGATATCGAAGGATTCGTAGGTGATCCCATCTCTTATCTTGACGGAATCACGGTAACTGATGATTACGACGAGAACCCTGAACTTATAGTTGATAATTCACAGGTCAACAACCGCATCTCATCGTCATTCCCGGTAACATATATAGCTACTGACGAGAACGGAAATTCGTCTTCCGTAACTGTCACTTTGCACCTTCGTGTTAAGCCTGAAAGATACTACGAACTCGATGTCATTTACGGACTTGCACAGGATGCGATCGATCAGTATGAGATATATACGGATGACATGACTGACGTAGAGAAGGCTTTCAGAATCTTCAACTGGTGCCACAACTACATTCACTACATCGGTACATCCGATAAGACTGACTGGACTGTCGGTGCATACGACGGATTCACGACTAACCAGGGTGACTGCTACACTTACTACTGTGTCTGCAGAGCACTTCTCGATGTTGCAGGAATCCCCAATATGCTTGTTGAAAGATACCCTATCACATGGTCGCCTCACTACTGGAATCTCGTTCAGCTTGAGGGTCAGTGGTATCACTGCGACGCATGCTACGCTTACTACCATGAGGGTTATTACTTCATGTACGCATATAACGATCTTAACCACAGCGATCACGGTTACGACGAGAGCGTATACGGACCTGAGATCAACATCGCGCAGGAATCTGTACAGAGCCGCGTTAACTATTACACACTCGAAGTGGAGGGTTTCTAAAATATGATGAGAACCGTTCTCGATTACCTGGATAATACTGCTTCACGCCTGCCTGATAAGGTAAGCTTCAGAGACGAGAAGTCAGCTTTGACTTTTGCTGAACTTAAAGATCAGGCTTTAAGCGGCGGAAGCGTTCTTCTTAACGAAGGAATTACAAGAGAGCCTGTTGCCGTTTACATGAGCAAGACTCCTGCTGAGATCGCAGCATTCATGGCTGTTCTTGAGGCAGGAAGCTTCTACGTCCCTATCGACGACGAGATGCCTCAGATGAGAATCAGACTCATATTCGAGAACTTAAGCCCCCGTGCAGTTATCTGTGATGAGAGCACAAAAGAGAGTGCGAAGGAACTTGCAGGCGATGCGAAGATTTTTGTATGGGATGAGATTAAGTCCTCCGCGAAGAACGACGAGGCACTTACTAAAGTCCGCGCATCCATGATCGACACGGATCCATGCTACATCATGTATACATCAGGTTCCACGGGAATCCCTAAGGGCGTTGCCGTTTGCCACAGAAGCCTCATCGATTACATCGAGAGTTTCTGCGACGTAATGAAGTTCGATGAGGAGACGATCTTCGGTTCTCAGACACCGTTCTACTTCGATGCTTCCCTTAAGGATATCTATCCGACGATCAAGCTCGGATGTGAGACGGTCATCGTTCCTCACACACTCTTCATGTTCCCGATAAAGCTCGTGGAATTTCTTAATGAATACAAGATCAACACGCTTTGCTGGGTAGTATCTGCACTTACCATGATCTCAGCTTTCGGCGTGCTTGACGACACACCGCCGAAGTACCTTAAGATCGTAGGTTTCGGAGGAGAAGTGTTCCCCATAAAGCAGTACAGAAAGTGGAAGAAGGCATTGCCTGAAGTCCGCTACATCAACCTCTACGGTCCTACTGAGACTACCGGCGTATCAATGTACTATGAGATCGACCGCGACTTCGAGGACGACGAGGCGATCCCTCTCGGCAAGCCTTTCGAAAATGTCGACATCTTTCTTCTTGATGAGGACAACAAGGAGACGGACGAGGGTGAGATCTGCATGCGCGGAACCTGCGTAACTTTGGGTTACTACCAGGATCCCGAGAGAACGTCGCAGGCTTTCGTACAGAATCCTCTTAATAACCGTTATCCCGAGATCATCTACAAGACAGGTGACATCGCAAGAAGAAACGAGAGGGGAGAGCTCGTCTTCGTTTCACGTAAGGATTTCCAGATCAAGCACATGGGACACCGCGTCGAGCTTGGCGAGATCGAGGCTGACGTTAACTCCGTAAAGGGTGTAAGAACATCTTGTGCGGTCTACCTCAAGAAAAAGGACCGTATTGAGTTATACTATGAAGGTACGCCCGAGGAGAAGGAGCTTCTTTCCTATCTTAAGGAGAAGCTTCCGCGCTACATGGTGCCTACGAAGGTACATAAGCTTGACAGGCTTCCTTTAACACCTAACGGCAAGACAGACCGTAAAGGTCTCACGGCAATGTCCGAAGGCAAATAATATTAACAGGAGAATACTACTATGGATGAACTCATCGAGATCTTGCAGGACCTGCACTCAGACGTAGATTTTGAAACATGCACAACTCTTATCGACGATAAGATCCTTGATTCCTTCGATATCGTATCGATCGTATCCGAGGTTAACGACAGATTCGATGTCGCTATCCCTGCGAAGGAGCTTATTCCCGAGAACTTCAACTCCGCTGCTGCTCTTTGGGCTCTTATCAGCAGGCTTGAGGAAGATTAATGCTTTTTACTTCGCTCCAGTTCATAGTCTTTATAGCGGTTTTAACAGCAGTCTATCATCTCTTCGTTCCGCAGAATGAGAAATGGGGACTGCTTCTTATCGCATCCCTCGCGTTCTACTTTTTCGCCGATCCTAGATACCTCATCTTCATCGGCGTTACTGCGTTTACCGCATATGTATTCGCGATACTTACGGAAGACTATAACAGCAAGCGCAAGGCCTATCTTAAGGCCAACAAAGAAAGCTTCGATTCCGAGTCCAAGAAGAAGTACAAGGCAACTACGGCAAGAGTATCAAAGCTCTTCCTTGCATTGGCACTTATCATCAATCTCGGAATCCTTGCTGCAACCAAGTACACTAACTTTGTTATTGATACCATTAACACGTGGAGAACGGAGCCTTTGTCGTTCGTTAACATCATCATTCCGATGGGTATCTCGTTCTACACATTCCAGACTGTATCGTACTCGATCGATATCTCACGAGGAACGGTTAAGGCACAGAGAAACTTCTGGAAATTCCTGCTCTTTACATCGTTCTTCCCCCAGCTCGTACAGGGCCCTATCAGCAGATACGGAGACCTTTCTGAGACACTTTATAACCCGAAGCCTCTCGAGCTTAGAAACTTCAGCTTAGGTCTTATCAGGATCTTGTGGGGTTACTTCAAAAAGCTTGTTATCGCAGACAGACTTGTCATCGGTCTTAAGACTCTCGTTGAGACTCCGGACGAGTATAAGGGCGCATACGTATTTGTTGTAATGATGCTTTATGCGGCACAGCTTTACTGCGACTTCACGGGAGGAATCGACATCACGATCGGTATCGCACAGACATTGGGCGTAACCGTCAAAGAGAACTTCGATCTTCCTTACTTCTCGAAGAATATCAAGGAATACTGGAACCGTTGGCACATGACGATGGGCACATGGTTCACGGATTATATCTTCTATCCTTTATCTGTATCACCTACGATGCTTAAGCTTTCCAAGTGGTCAAGACAACACCTCGGAAATGCAATAGGAAAGAGAGTTACTGTTTATATCTCATGCTTCTGCGTGTGGCTTGCGACCGGTATCTGGCACGGCGCTGCATGGCACTTCGTAGTATGGGGTCTTATGAACTTTGTTGTCATCATGGCATCACAGGAACTGGAGCCTTTGTATGCGAAGTTCCATAACAAGTTCGGATTCAAGGGCAAGAAGTGGTACAGCGCGTTCGAGATCTTAAGGACATTCCTCCTTATGAGTTCGCTGAAGCTTTTTGATTGCTACAGAGACGTCGGACTTACATTCAAGATGTTCGGCTCCATGTTCTATACATTCAATATAGGTAAGCTTTTTAACGGCTCCCTGCTCGAGCTCGGTCTTAACAAGGGAGATTACTGGGTAGCTTCCATTGCTCTCGTAATCGTGTTCCTTGTAAGCCTTTATAAGAAGCTTAAGGGAAGAGAGGCAAGGGAGATGCTTTTCGAAAAGCTCCCTCTCTTTGTTTTGTGCGCGGTATGCCTCCTGCTTGCAACGGTAGTATTCGGCGCTTACGGCACGGGTTTTGATGCATCGCAGTTTATCTATAACCAGTTCTGATGGGAGAAAGAGATCTTAGATGAAGAAAGTAAAAGGTTTTAGTCTTTATAAAGTGTATGTGGTTTCCTGCATAGTGCTGGGAATAGCTGCCGCTTTCTTCGGATTGTGGTTTCTGCAAAAGCTTCTCGTTCCCAAGTATCAGAGGGGCGTAGTAGAAGGCGCTATGATCGCCGAGTACTACGACAGTGAGGAGCCTCATGAAGTAATCTTCTTAGGCGACTGCGAAGTGTATGAGAACATATCTACCGTAGCGCTTTACAGGGACTACGGAATCTCTTCTTACATAAGAGGAAGCGCACAGCAGCTTACATGGCAGTCTTATTATCTTCTCGAGGATACGCTCCGTTATGAGACACCTCGCGTAGTTGTATTCAATGTTCTAGCCTTAAAGTACGGCGAGCCTCAGAGCGAGTCATATAACCGCATGACATTGGACGGCATGGCATGGTCTTCTTCAAAGTGGAATGCAATCGAAGCTTCCATGACCGAAGGCGAGAACATGATCGATTATGTGTTCCCGATCTTACGATATCACTCACGCTGGAATGAGCTTACGAGAACTGACTTTGAGCATGTGTTCCAAAGAGACAGAGTTACGATCAACGGCTACTACATGAGAACCGATATCCTTCCCGAGGCGGAATTCCCTTCGTCGATGCCTTTGGCAGATTACACTTTGCCCGAGACTTCCATGGAATACCTCGAGATGATGTTTGATCTTTGCCGTGAGAATGACATCGAGTTCGTTCTTATAAAAGCGCCCACGCTCTATCCTTACTGGTATGAAGAGTGGGATGATCAGGTAAGAGAGTTCGCGGATTCTCACCATATTCCTTATATAAATTACATTCAATTAAGAGACCAGATCGGACTTGATATGACGACTGATACATACGATGCAGGTCTTCATCTTAATCTTGCAGGCGCTGAGAAGTTTGCAGATTACATCGGCCGCTATCTGGTTATTAACTATGACCTTACTGATTACCGTGAGGTGCCCGAGGTTGCAAGACTTTGGGAAGATGATATACAATTCTACGATCAATTAAGGGATGCACAGAACGCAGAGCTTGCCGAGTACGGAGAGCTTCGTTCATGGGGCGCCAATGCAATCGAGAATTGATGTGAAAGGAAATGGTGTTATGAATAAGAAGATCGTATCAGTATTACTTATGGCAAGCATGGCTTTTACTGCAGTCGCATGTTCTTCAGGCGATGAGGATACAGCTCCCGTAGTTCTTTCCGGCGGACAGGCAACGGATGCTGTTGAAGGCAGTAACGGAGCACAGGATCCCGCTGAAGTTGCTGAGTCAGGCTCTGATGCTTATGTATTCACATATAACGGCACACAGATCAGAATGAACGCTCCCGCTGACGATATCATTGCAGCTTTGGGTGACGGATATACATACTTTGAAGCTCCTTCCTGCGCTTTCGAGGGAATGGATAAGGTATATACATATAACTCGATCGTAGTTCGTTCCTACACAAGAGACGGCGCTGATTATATCGCTGCTGTTGAGCTCAAGGACGATACGGTTGCTACAGCTGAGGGAATCAGAATCGGTTCCACAGAGGATGAAGTAAGAGCTGCTTACGGTGAAGACGGCGTTGCAGGTACTTCCGGCATCGAGTACACATTGGGTGACAGCTTCATCTCATTCATCTTTGAGAACGGCAAGGTAGTAGCAATTACTTACACTGCGATTGTAGGATAAGAGAGAATAATCGCGATTTAAGGCGAATTTACGAGTATTAAAAACTTTTTTCACGCGAAGTATTGACTTAGTTATGCTAAGCAAGTAATATACTTGAGCGCTTTGAAGCGCTTTATAAAGAAATAAGGAGTTACAGTCATATGAAGACATTTGTTGCTACACCTTCAAATATCGAGAGACAGTGGCTTGTAATCGACGCAGAGGGTAAGACTCTCGGTCGTCTCGCTACAGAAGTTGCAAGACTTCTCCGCGGTAAGCATAAGCCCACTTACACACCTTTCGCAGATACAGGTGATTACGTTATCGTAGTTAACGCTTCTAAGATGGTTCTTACAGGTAAGAAGCTTGATCAGAAGCTCTATCGTCATCACTCCGGTTTCCCGGGCGGAATGACAGAGATCGACTACAAGACAATGATGGATAAGAAGCCTGAGAAGGTTCTCGAGCTCGCAGTTAAGGGAATGCTCCCTAAGAACTCACTCGGTCGCCAGATGTTCAGAAAGCTTCATGTATACGCAGGCGCTGAGCACGAGCAGGCTGCTCAGAAGCCCGTTGAGTACACATTCGAGCAGTAATTCGGAGGATAGAAAATGGCTACAAAGAAATCCAACAAAGTATATTTCTATGGCACAGGTCGCCGTAAGGACGCTACAGCTTGTGTACGTCTCGTACCCGGTTCCGGTAAGATCACAATCAACGGCAAGGATATCGACGAGTACTTCGGTCTTGATACATTGAAGCTCATCGTTCGTCAGCCCCTCGTTGCTACAGATACAACAGGTAAGTTCGACGTTATCGCTAAGGCAATCGGCGGCGGTATCTCCGGTCAGGCTGGTGCTATCCGTCACGGTATCGCTAAGGCTCTCGTTGAGGCAGATGAGGATGCTTACAAGGCAACACTTAAGTCTGCTGGATTCCTTACAAGAGATGCTCGTATGAAGGAGAGAAAGAAGTACGGCTTGAAGAAGGCTCGTAAGGCTTCACAGTTCTCCAAGAGATAATCTTTCAGATCTATCGCTTACAAGACCCTCGGGTTTTCCCGAGGGTTTTTATTTTAAATATTTATATATATAATTCTCGTATGGATCTTAGGCATACATTCGTCATTCCTGCATATAAGGAAAGTGCTTATCTTGAGGACTGCATCAAGTCTGTTGTTAACCAGACCGTCCCGGGAGAAGTCCTTATTGCTACATCTACTCCCAATGATCACATTAAAGGGCTGGCCCTTAAGTATGGGGTTAAGCTTTGTGAGCATGAGCCGGGAGCGCTTGCAGGTGATTGGAATTTTGCACTTGAGTGTGCGGATACTCCTTTCGTTACGATAGCCCATCAGGATGATGTGTATGAGAGTAACTTCAGGGAAGAAGTATTGAAGGCGATAGATGAGGCTTCTGCTCCTATAATTGCCTTTACGGATTATGCCGAGCTTAGGGGACAGGAGAAGGTCACGGATAACCGTAACCTTAAGATCAAGAAGATGCTTCTTTTCCCCTTAAGAAGTAAGAGTGCATGGACAAGCAGATTCTTAAGAAGACGTACTTTGTCTTTAGGTTCTGCGATATGCTGTCCGTCAGTTACCATCAACAAGGATAATGTTGAGATGCCGCTTTTTCTTAATAACATGAAGAGCAACATCGACTGGCAGGCGTGGGAGATGCTCTCGAAGAAGGAAGGTTCCTTCGTATATATCCACAAGGTGCTTATGTGCCACAGGATTCATGAGGAATCGACCACGAGTGAGCTCATAGGGCAGAACAAGCGACGTGATGAAGACATCTTTATGTTCAATAAATTCTGGCCGATGTGGGTTGCGAAGTTTATCGAACATTTTTATAGTAAGAGCGAGAGTTCTAATAACCTTTGATTGGAGATACGGTGAAGGCGTTAATTATCATTCCGGCTTATAACGAGGCCATGAATATCGAACGTGTAGTGGATAATATCATCGAGAATTATCCCGAGTACGATTATGTTATCGTCAATGACGGTTCTACTGACGACACACGTAAGGTTTGTAAGAACAGGGGATACAATCTCATGGATCTTCCTGTTAACGTCGGCCTTGCAGGCGCTATTCGTGCAGGCATGCGATATGCCAATTACTTCGGCTATGACCGTACCATCCAGCTTGACGGTGACGGACAGCATGATCCCAAGTACATAAAGTCCATGCTCGACTGCATGGATAAGACGGGATGTGATGTCGTAATCGGTTCCCGTTTTGTTGATAAGAAGAAGCCCGTCAGTATGAGAATGGCCGGATCCATTATCCTGGGCTTCCTGATCCACATCACTACAGGCAAGAAGATAAATGACGTTACTTCCGGCATGCGCCTTTTCGATAAGGCCATGATAAAGAAGTTCGGTTATGATATGCACTACAGTCCTGAGCCCGATACCTTGGCGTTCCTTCTAAACAGAGGCGTTAAGATCGAAGAGGTTCAGGTGGAGATGCACGAGAGGGTAGCGGGGAAGAGCTATCTTAATTTCTGGAGCAGCATGTGGTATATGATCAAGATGAGTTTCTCGATACTTCTGTTCCAGTGGGTTCGAAGGAGGAAATAATATGTCGCCTATCTTAAGAATCTTACTTATAGTAGCAGCAGTATTTACGGCCTACTGGATCTTGTCGAGAATCAGAAAGCACAAGGTAAAGCTTGAAGATGCGATCTTCTGGGTGTGCTTTGCGCTTGTACTCGTAGTCATCGGTATCTTCCCGCAGATCCTTTACTGGCTTACGAACCTGTTGGGAATCATGTCGCCTGCTAACCTCGTATTCCTTATCATGATTTTCCTTCTTATTGCGAAGATATTCATGCTGTCGATCAAGAACTCGCAGCTTGAAGACAAGATAGAAGTGCTCGCAGCAGAGGTTGCTTTGGCTGAACGTGCCAAGGAAAAAGAGCGCGAGAAGAATAAATAAGGCAAGAATGGTATAATCCTTAGAAGAAAATACTGAAGGTGGAGCTATGAACAAGTTAGGTCTCGGCGAATCGGCAGAAGATTATCTTGAAGCGATACTGATGCTCAAGGAGAAGAACGGCCAGGTCCGTTCCATAGATATAGCGGATCTTTTGGAGGTTACAAAGCCTTCAGTAAGTAATGCCGTAAAGCGTCTTCGTGAGAAGGGTTATATCGAGATGGACGCAAGTTCATTCATTACTCTCACGGATACAGGTTACGAGATTGCAAGGAATGTTTATGAGCGACATCAGACCATTACGGATCTGTTCGTATCATTGGGTGTAGACCGCGAAATAGCTCAGGAAGATGCATGCCGTATAGAGCATATCTTGAGTGAGCAGTCTTACAAGGCCCTGATGACTCTTAAGGATAAATTAGACTCATAATTAGCAAAGGAAAAGCAATATGAATATTAAACCCCAGAAAGGCATGCAGGAATATCTCCCGGATGCTGCCGCTAAGCGCGATTTATTGATGAACATTATTCTTGATACGTATAAGAGCTGCGGCTTTACACGTATCTATACTCCTGCCGTTGAAAGTGCAGAGAATTTGGATAAGAGTGATGGAGGAGATAACCTTAATCTCATCTTCAAGATATTAAAGAGGGGCGAGAAGCTTGAGGCTGCTTTGGCCAAGACTCCCGTCGATGAGAAGGAGTTGAGTGACTTGGGTCTTCGTTATGATCTGACGCTTCCTTTGTCCAGATACTATGCGAACAACCGCAACAACCTGCCTTCGCCTTTCAAGTGCATTCAGTGCGATAAGGTTTACCGTGCAGAGCGTCCCCAGAGAGGAAGACTTCGTGAGTTCGTTCAGTGCGACATCGACATCTTAGGTTCTGATTCAATCTGCTCCGAGATCGAGCTTATCTCTGTTACTGCCAAGGCTTTGTCCAAGATCGGCATCGGCAAGTTTTTCGTAAGAGTTAACGACCGTAAGGTACTTCGCGGAACACTCTCTTCCATGGGTTTCCCTGAAGATTCTTTGGACAGCGTATGCGTTACTTTCGACAAGCTTGATAAGATCGGCTCTGAAGGCGTTTCTTCCGAGCTTACCGAGAAGGGTATGCCCGAGTCTGCCATCTCAAGCTTGGGCGAGCTTATCGCGAAGGAAAGCATCACATTGGATGACATGGCAAAGTACTGCGAGGGTGAGGCTGCTGAAGCCATCAACTCTCTTCGAACAATTATCAATACAGCTAACGAGCTTTCTTCCGATTACGATGTAGTATTCGATCCTTCTCTCGTAAGAGGACAGGGGTACTACACAGGAACGGTATTTGAAGTTGCTAGCGAGAAGTTCGGAGGAACAGTTGCAGGAGGCGGAAGATACGACGGCCTCATCGGAAGATTTACGGGCGAGCAGATTCCTGCCGTAGGATTCTCCATCGGCTTCGAGAGAATCTTCTCCATCGTAACCGAGAACAATATCGAGCTTTCAGGATCAAGATCCAAGGTAGCAATACTTTATAAGTCTGAGGATATCCTTGAGGCGATTAAGGAATCCGAGAAGCTTGAGGCTGATAATGACGTTACTTTGATCCTCGTAACTAATCCCAAGAAGACGGATAAATTCTATTCCCGTGCGAAGAACGCGGGCTTCGACAATATCATCAAGCTTAATCTTTGATCAAAGCTTAACTGGGGGTAAAACATGAAAAGAAAGACATTAACAACGTACTTAACTTCATGTGTACTGATCGGCACAATGCTTATGACAGCCGCATGCGGCAATAAGTCTTCTGAAGGCTCTGATGCCGTTTCTGAGGCGGAGGAGACAACAGAGGTAACCGAGACTGAGATTCCTCCCGTCGACCTTTCTGAGGCCACTATAGAGCCTTTAACCGATGAGATATATACAGGATCCGAGATCTATGTTGTTCCCGTAATTACATACGAGGACCGTGAGCTTTCTTTGGATGACTTTACAGTTACTTACGATAACAACATCAACCTAGGCACATGCACCGTAACTGTTACCGGAAACGGCGATACATGCGTAGGCGAGACAGAGCTTACATTCAACATCATCACGGGCGACGAGGTCTGCGATGCTGAAGAGAATGCAGCCCTTGATGCATTCGTCGACAGACTCTATGTTCACTTCTTGGGAAGATATCCTACGCTTGATGAGATGACTGACAATGTCAGAAGACTTAGAAGCGGAAGCAGAAGCGGCATGGAGATCGTTAACATGATCATCTTAAGCCCCGAGTTCGAAGCAAGAGGACTCGATGAGGTAGGATTCGTTCAGGCTTTCTATCTTGGCGCTCTTAACCGTAATCCTGATGAGGACGGCTTGTGGTATAACGTTAACCTTCTTTGGAACGGCATGTCCCGTACAGACCTTGTAAACGGCATCATGGATGTTCCCGGAGGAGAGTTCGACAGCATTTGTAATTCACTTGGCATCACATTGGGTAACGGTCACATCACAGGTGCGGCTCCGATCATTAACGACGGCGTGCCCTCAAGTAATTTCAACTACAATGTAGACGGCCGCGATCTTACGGTTCACAGAAGAGTCTACCAGTTCATCCCCACTAACGATGACGGTGAGAGATATTTCGATCTTGATGCCATGTGTGCAGCTTCAGGCTACGCTCCTTCCGAGGACGGAAGCTTAACTTACAGCACAGGCGTATATGTACTTACTGTAAATGACGGCAGCATGTCTCTTACAGTCGGCGGCGATGAAGTATCCTACTACGAAGATGTTATCGATGAGGGTGAGGAAACATACACCGTTAACGACAGCGATATCGAGATCAGTATCGGTATGATCGTAATGATCGAGTACAGTCTCGAGAACGTCGGCTAAGGAGTATAAATGGAAGCGGATTTTCTGATCTTTCTTCAGGAGTTTATAAGAAACGACATCCTCGATCCCATTATGATCGCTTTCACTCACACGGGTGATTACGGAATCCTTTTTATTGCAGCTGCAATTATCCTTGTCCTTGTTCCTAAGACAAGACGACTGGGACATATCGTTGCCGTAAGTCTCATCTTAGAGTCTGTCGTGATCAACGTCTTTATCAAGAATGCTGTTGCAAGGATCAGACCTTATGATGCCATCGAAGAGCTTGAGAGGCGTATCGGCGAGCAGTCGGACTTCTCGTTCCCGTCAGGCCACACGGGTGCTGCTTTTGCCTTCGCAGGCGGCATGCTTTTCGCGTTGATCTTTGTTGTTAAGGGTTTAACCGATACCAAGAAGTACAAGATGATCACGCTTTTCGTGCTGCTTTACTCCGTGCTGCTCGCGTTCTCCCGCATGTATGTCGGCGTGCATTACCCCACGGATATTCTCGGCGGAATGCTTATAGGCCTTGTCACGGGCTTCCTTTCCTGTCACATCGAAAAGCTTTTGTACAAGATCTCGCATAAGTCGACAACTTAAGCCATTATTGTTGCTTAAGCAACAGAACGTGCCCCTATTATTTATTGGAATGAAACTTTCCTCTTGGGATAATTACTTTGTAATTTGAACAGAGAATTAAAGGAGGAAAGAGTATGAATACTGCTATTTACAGAGATATTATGATTACGGTTACAAAGCCCATAAAAAAGCGGGCATAAGGACCAGCCTGATGCCCGTATATGATGGCGGAGATGGTGGGATTCGAACCCACGTGCCGGTTGCCCGGCAAACGCATTTCGAGTGCGCCCCGTTATGACCACTTCGATACATCTCCATACCTTAAGTAGCTGTCATATTTTATAAAAAACACGCTGATAATTCAATCAGCAAGATTCTCAAAGCGTTAACATTTACGCAAACATCTAAATCTTTTTTGTTATATAATAATCGTGTAATACCTAATTGAAAGGGAGAAAAACTATGGAATCAGTTATGAATAGAGATGGCGATAAGCTTACAGTTGCAATTTCAGGTCGTTTGGATACACTTTCTTCTCCGGATTTTGAGAAGGAGATGGAGCCCGCTGTTGAGGGCGTTAAGGAACTCGTAATTGACCTTAAGGATCTTGATTATATTTCATCCGCAGGACTTCGTGTTCTTTTGGGCCTCGCTCAGGTTATGGAAGATCAGGGCAAGATGGTTGTTACTAACCCTAACGACGCAGTTATGGACGTATTCAGCGTAACAGGATTCGACGATATTCTTACAATCGAGTAATCCTAAGTTGATAAGTGATTTGAAGACTGCCTTTGAGTTAATCGGAGGCAGTTTTATTTTGATCTTTTTGCCTTACGGTCAAACTTGATCCTCGTCTGGTTCATGCCCAGGGTGTAGTTGTACTCGACCGAACTTGCAGCCTTGCGAAGTACTCCCATGCTTGAGAAATCATTCTTGCCCTCAGGTATTGATGAAAGGTCGTAAGCCTTGCCGATGCTTCTGAAGTCCATGAGAACGTAATCGGAGAAGATCTTAAGGATTATGTCTATGCTTTGAACCTTCGTGTCCTGGCTGTTCTCGAGAGTGTAGACGCTCATCTCCTCGGAAACAAGTGCGGTGAAATTCGTTAGTCTCGGTTCAAGATCATGCTCCTCACAGAAGCTTTCGATATTGCCTGAAAGTGCGCATATATCCTCGCGGCTCATCATAATGGTGCAGTCGAAGACGGGGACGTTAGTATCTTCCTTCTCGATGAGCATGAATCTGCTGTATTTACCCTCGGAGCGGGTGCTGATCGTGATGTTGATGATAAGTATCACAGCAAGCATGAGTGCAGGCAGCAATGCGAAAGCCTCCCATAAGCCGTTGATGCCGTGGAATTTCGTAAGAAGAAGCGAGAGCGGGATTATGCCGAGGAAACCGTCGGCAAGGCTTATCATGAAGGCATATCCCTTGCGTCCGATTACGGGGAAGAGGCACATGTACATCAATATGAAGCCTCTTGTTATGAACGATATCGAGAATATGCGAAGGCCCGTTATTGCAGGCATTACCATGTCGCCTTCTACGTTATACATGTTAAGCACGAACTGCGGGAACACCTCGAAAAGCACAAGCGCTATAAGGTTTGCCGTAAACTGCACTATCATGGCTGTCTTCATGAGTATGCGTATGCCGGCGAAGTCTCTTTGACCGTAAAGCGATGCCGACATCGGTATCATGGCATCGATGACGCCTCCTATGAGGATGGATACCATGGATACAGCCTGCATGCATACCGAGAATGTCGTGACTCCCGACATTCCTGCAAGCCCGAATGCGAGGCTGTTTACAAATGCGATCTTGATGCAGTAGCCAATCTGGTTCATGGCCGAAGGAAGACCCGTGGAGCATGTCTCAAGCAGGATCTTAAACTCCTTGGGGGCTACCTTTGAAAGCGGCAAAAGTACTTTCTTCGTGAAGTGGAAGAATAACACGATGATGAATCCTGCTGCATAGCCAGTTAAAGTCGCATAAGCGGCACCTTCAAGACCCATTCCGCATATTCCTATGTAAACGTAGTCCATCAGAAGATTGATTACGTTGGCGGTTATGTTGATTAATGTACCCTTGCCGGGGCATCCGAATGCAGGCATGAAGTAGATGATTACCTGAACAGGGATGATCACGACGGCAGAGACGATGAGACCTTTGATGTAAGGGATAAACTCAGGAAGGTATTCTGATGCCTTGCACATCGAATTTGTAAGCGGGTTTATGAATACTATGCCGCCGAGAAGAATAATCAGCGATACTATCGATGCCGTAATGAGGGTAACGGAGAATATGGAATCTGCCTTCTTGATATCATGGCGTCCTGAATATATGGCAAAAAGTGAGGACCCTCCGATGCCGAGGAGAGTATAGACAACGCCGTAAGCGGTAACCAGAGGAGAAGCCATGGTAATAAGGCTCATCGCGTCGGAATTGATCAAATTGGAAACGATAAGGCTGTCTACGAACTCGTTCAAAGACATGGCCATAATACTCATGACGGTAGGGAGCAGGAAGGTAAAGAATCTTACCTTCAAAATACTTCCGTTACGCTTGTTGTTCATCGTACGGATACTCCGACTACATACTTTCTGTCGTTGATCTCGACTGACTTAGCTTCGAGGTCTTTGATCTTAAGGATCACCTTGGCGCCTTCTTCCTTGTATGTAAGATACTCGTAAGTGTTATACGGGATGATGACAGTGCCGCCGGGTTTTACCATCTCGATAGTGTCGAATATAAGCTTTAAGCACTGCGCTTCTTTAAGTCCCAGGAACGAATGGCTGTAACCTAAGATTACATAATCGAAGCCCTTATGGGCATCGATTAATGTATCAGGCGTTACGACCATCATGTTAGGTCTGGTCTTAATGTCATCTAATGCTGCAAGGATCGCTCCGTGGCACTTAAAATCTTCCGTTATCACGTCGATATCGTTGTCGGGAAGGTTCTCGTTCTTAAGCCATCTTCTCGACATTCCGTCATTAAAGACGAAAGAGAAATAATTGTCCTCAATGAGCTTAAGAAGCTCCAAGTCTTTCATTACTACATCAGCGTCGTCATCGATAAGGTAAATCGTGCCTCCGGAGGAATCGAGATCCTGTGTCTTCTCGTAGATAACGGGAGTAATTGTGTCGTTAACCTGAGTCACATAAGTGCTCTTAAGCTGGTCTGCGATTATCTTTATGGTGTAGTCGTCCACTTCAAGCAAACGGGGAACCTTGATCATCTTAAGTGCATATTTACGAAGCGGGTGATAAGGCTTGTCCATGTTCTTCTTAAATGCTTCAGGGTCAAGATAAGCATCAAGCATAGTGTCGGTCTCGTGCTGACCGAATGCAAGATCCAGGAACTCAGCCGGCATGGAACCGCCCATCGGTCTGCAGTTTACTTCTACTAATATCGGACCCTTATCGTCAATGTAGTATTCGCCGTGTATAACGCCGTACTTAAAGCCTATGGCATCTGCGACCTTAAGAGCATAATCCATAAGCTTCTTGTGCTCATCCTCAATCGTAATGACATTCTCTTCCCAGTCGTAGATATAGCCGCCTTCAGAGGTTCTTGTCTTGTGGTATCTCGTGATGGAATTAACCTTGTGAAGTCCGTTGCTTGAAGCCGTGTTAACTACATATTCGGTTCCCGTAATACGCTCCTGTACAAGAACGTGTGTGATGGGTTTGCCGAAGATGTCGTTCGAAGCAAGAAGTGTGTTAACGGCATTTCGGACTTCTTCAATGCTGTCGCATAGGAACAGTCCCTGGCTGCTTGCGCTTCTTACAGGCTTAACTACAGCGGTCGTAAATCCGTTCTCGTTACAGAAGGCCTCCGCTTCATCTGAAGTGGTGACGGTCTTGCCTTTGATATAGCGTAATCCGGCATTCTTCAAAGCCTCGTGCATGGCATCTTTCCTTGTCATGGCGGCGATGTTCTTATACGGGTTGCCGGTAAGTCCCAGATCTTCGGAAAGTCTTGTGGCAAGTTCAACGGCACCCTCGAATCCTGGCACGATGATAACAGGATCGTATTTCCTTACCAGATCCAAAGTATCTTCGTATTCATAGGAAGCTTTAATTATCTCGGGCGTATGGTAAAGAATGTCGTAAAAGCCCTGACGGTATTCAGCTATTTCCTTCGAATCACCGGGAAGTTCCATAACGACAGGCCTGCAGCCTCGTCTGACTGCGTCCTCTACGAGATTATAGCCGGTAGAAACTGCCTCGATGATAATGATTGTGCGCATGGTGTTATTATAACACTCAAAATTATTTAATAATAATGTATAATGTCAGTATCATTGGGAAAGAAGGCAGAAGTTAAGACAGATGCGAGAGTTAAAGATTGCGGCATTGAATGAGAATCTGCCGGAAGTGCTTAAATTTGTAGGGGAGAATCTCGAGCAGGCAGGATGTAATCCTGCTGACAGCACACGTATAGAGGTGGCTGTAGAAGAGATATTCAGCAATATCGCGAATTATGCATATAATCCCGAGACCGGATCGGCTACTGTCAGCGTAGAACTGTCAGAAGATCCGTTAAAGGTCACTATCAGTTTCTCTGATAACGGTAAGCCATATAACCCTCTCGAGAGGGAAGATCCGAATCTGAAGCTTGCTATATCAGAGCGTAACCGCGGCGGCCTTGGTATCTATATGACCAAGAAATTCATGGATAAAGTCGCTTATGAATATAAGGACGGAATGAATATCCTTACTATCGAGAAGTTGTTCTGATATGGAGAATAAGCGCAGATTTGAATATATAACTGATGCCAAGACGGCTGCGGTCATTCTGGTCGTTCTACTGCACAGCATGCTGTTCTTTGCCACGGAGGATTACTACTCTGAGAGGGCTTCGTATTCAAGCGGCATAGTGGAATACTTATGCAACATTCTTAATTCGACTTTGGTATCAAGTCTTGTATGCTGCTCGGGCTTCCTATTTGCCCACAGCGTGCTTACTAAAGGTAAAACAGCAGGCGCTCTTGTTAAGTCGAGAACAACAAGGCTCCTTCTTCGTTATTATCTGTACGGAGCAATCTGGCTGGTGCCCCTTTATACACTGTTTGACATCAGCTGCTGGGGAAGAGAATACGGCGCTTCTTTGCTTGAATCATACAAGTCCATGGCGCTCGGTGTGTTCTCGGATCATCTGTGGTTCCTTCTGATGCTTTACTGGGTATCTTTGGTATTCATTCTCATGATCCCTCTTCTTCGTAAAGATCACATCGTCATCGTGGGTTTAATCTCACTTGGTCTAGCTGTGATCATCGAGTTGTTCTGCACATTCGAATACTTCAAGATCAGCCAGATATCCACATATCTTCCTTGCTTCTTCATCGGTGTGTGCTTCTATAGATTCAGGGACAAGATCGAGGGGATTCCGACTAAGGTTCTGTGGGTGCTGACCGGATTCTTCTTCGTCACTACGCTTTTTTACCAGCGCTTTGCCGATGTGCACTTCTCCCTTTACTGGCTGTTTAAGGCGTGCGGAGCGGTATTTATGGTGTTCCTGTTCATGGCTTTCGACAGAATTCCAGCGCTTACCAAGGCAAGGGATGTAAGTGTCATAAGTTTTGCAAGGAAGAACAGTCTTACGCTGTATCTTCTTAACTGCCCATTTATTTACATATTTTTCAGACTTTTCGAGCCCATTGTGGGAGAAAATATAATTATCTGCATTCTGGCCAACTTTGTTTTGTCCATGATAAGTTTACTTCTTATGGCTTGGCTAATAGAATTGTGTAAAACAAAAATGCAGAGAGTAATGAAGCATGAGCAAACTTGTTAAGAAGACAAAAGGAATCGTAAAGCAGATCACTTACCCGGTATTTTTTGTATCGGTTATCTTCATTGTGATCGCGGTTATTACTTTTATCATCTTCAACATGACGGTTCTTCTTAACCAGAGATTCGAGTATACGACTCAGATCGCAGGCGACGTAGTTGCGACAATCGAGGATTACCAGAGTCTGGACTTCCTCGTTCCTTATTGGCATGACCATTACGATGAGATGGAGTTCTTCTACGGCAACCGCGATATCCTTATTGAGAAGGAGAGGTTGCTTACGAGTCTTTTCCCTGATTATTCTGATGAGGAGCATGTAACTACCGAACAGGTTCTTGCTTTGGATGAAGCAGGACAGAGGCTTTTCGCTGAGGTGTGTTACTATCAGCTGAGCCAGGACTTCGACAGGATCAAGTCTTCTTACGGCCCGATGTTCCTATACAGCTTTGGTATCGACGGAGATAACCAGTTCTTCTATATCACAGGTACCAAGGACGGTGAGCTTCGTGAGAGTGCCGGCGGCGACCTTTTCGAGCTCGGATGCACATACCCTTATCAGGCGGGACGTTATCCTACCCTCGACAGCCTGATACAGACGGGTGTTCCTGCAGACAGGATTGAGCTGTCGCTTAATAAGGATGCCG
>CAMJGB010000004.1 GCA_946405115.1 uncultured Clostridia bacterium
GTCGATGTAGTGTCCCGTGTAAACGAGGCTGTCGGCCGGCATCGGATTTAATACCTTGTCTCCTGCCATGCCGTTCATCGTGCGGTAACCCTGGTATGCGTAATGTGTCTGTACCGTGTGTACTGCGCCCTCGGCAAAATGAAGTGCCATCGGCCAGTTATCGGGAACTGCATTTACTACGTACTTCATGCCCGCGTGAAGTGCAGCCTGAGCTGGCCAAACGTGTGTGCCGATAACGGGAATGTCCTTGGGCACGTTCTCAAAAACTGCTGCCATGAGCTCAGCGTTCTTCTGGTCAGGTGCGTTATATGAAAGCTGCTTGAATCCCGTGTAGTTAACGGGCTCCCATACAGCCTTATTAAATACCTTGCTTTTCTGGGAAAGTCTCGAGCCCAGAGAATACAGATCGTTCTGTGCGGAGATAACCTTAGTGCCCGTAGTCTCGGGATAGGAATTAAGATCCATCCAATAAGGTGTAAGTCCCAAAGAATTAGCAGCGCTTGCCATCGCCATCGAGATGCGGTAATGACCGAATCCCATTCTGATGTTGCCTACGATGATGCCGTTCTCCGTATCGAAGCCCTTAGAAGTTCCGGGAGCGGCCTTGCCTACAGCGATGTTCTTAACTCCGAGGATGTCGCCGATGTACTTGTTCTCGACTACCTCTGCAGAATAATTAGCCTTCGAATCGTCGCCGAATTTCTTTATATACTTCTTCTTGCTTCTCTCAGCTTTCTTTACCGTGGAAGCACTCTGCTTGTTACCGTAAACTGATTCTGACTTTGCCATATGTGCCTCCTTAAGCTTTAATTCCCGTAAGCAGTATGTCTACTACCTGGTTTAACGCATCTACATAAGAGATGCCGCTTTTCCTTAATGTGTCCGTCTCGAAAAACCTTGCCACCGACGAGTCCATCATGATCTTGAATATCGTGAAGTCTGCGTCCTTCCTGTAGAGCCCTTCCTCTTTGCCCTGCTCGAGAAGCTTCATCGTGGGCTCCCATCCTGACTCAAGTCTCTTCTTAAGTTTCTTGTAGATCTTGGGGTACTTCTCCTTGAGGTCTCCGAGCTTCGTGAAGTCTATCTCGGTGTAGCTCTCGGGGAATGCTGCGAGGAGCTTTCTCGTTCTCTCCTCCAAGGTCAGATCTTTCTGCTCGAGGATCTCTTTCTCTCTTCGTTTGATCCCGTCGAAAATGTAGTCTACGATCTGATCGAAAATCTCTTCTTTACTCTCGTAATACTTGTATATTGTCTTCTTTGAAATGCCCATCTGCTCTGCGATGTCATCCATCGTGAGCTTCAAGCCTTTCTTGTTAAAGACTTTGATGGTGCTCTTGAGAATACTGCTCTTCTGATCCTGCGACATAGGTGAGTCCTCCTTATGGAAACTCGATTGCCGTTTTTGGTTTCCTTAAGTGTATGATAACACCCTCCGGGGAGGCACGATAGGAAACTGAATTTACAAAATTAGTTTCCTTGCTTTGTGCATTCTGCGCATGAACCGCGCACGATCATTGTACAAGGGATCATTACTTTGAGCGGAGTCTTGATATCGAGGTTACCTGCGACATAAACGATGTTCGCTCCGTGCTGTCCCATATCGTAAGAGGGCGCACGCATCGTAGTAAGCGGAGGCTCCGTAAACTCACTCATCTCATTGTCATTAATACTTATTACGGATATGTCTTCGGGAATGCGAAGGCCCTCTTCCTTAATGGCCTTCATCGCACCTATCGCGATGGCATCCGAAGCTGCAAATACAGCAGTTGGAATCGTCTTTCCCTTTAATAACTCTTTCATCATCTTGTAGCCTGAAGCGGAAGTAAATTCATCTTCCTTTACAAGGCCCGAAGTTGATAACTTATTCTTCTGCATGTAGATCTGGTAGGCAAGCTTTCTGTCGTCGGAAACTATCTCGGAACCTGATGCATACTCGATGCCTCCGAGGTAAGCGATCTTCTCATGGCCTAAGCCCCTAAGATATGTGAGCGCTTCCTTAGCTGCCGTATAAAGATCTACCGTAATGGTTGTTACTTCCGGGTGATCCGACTTCATGTCGAGGAACACTATATTGGAATTAAATTTAATAAGGTCTTCCGCATCCTCGTGCGCGAACTTCCCTACGCACACAAGACCGTTACAGTCCTTTAAAGTCTCCTTGAAATCCTTATCGGTACGATAAGCTCTTATGATCTGAATTGCATTCTTTACGCAGAAATCTTCGACTCCCCTTCTTATACGAAGATAGTACTCATCCTCAAGTTCCTGCTGTGCAGAGAACCACTGGAGGATGCCGAGTCTGAAAGAAGCCTTGTTCTTGCTGCCGGTCTTTTTTACGTAGCCGAGCCTGCCCGCAGTCTCGATGACCTTCTTACGGGTAGCTTCTGTTACCTGTAAGGACTTGTCATTATTTAATATCCTCGATACTGAGGCCGGAGAAACTCCGCATTCATTAGCAATATCTTTGATCGTAACCATATAAGGATTGTATCAGCTTGGTGAGCATTTGTCAGCAGAATTTAGTAAATATTTGGTAATCTTTATTGACAGTTTACTAAAACCGGCGTATACTCAAGGCATAAAAGGAGGATTGCCTCATGAATTCCAATATCGACCTTTCCAACGTTAACTTCATCGACATCTACGTAGATCCCGAATGGGCAGCTTTACAGCCTGAGCGCTATGAGAAAGCAATCGGCATATTCGAAGACAACTTCGGTTCTTCTGAGAACATAAGCATCTACTCCGCCCCGGGAAGAACCGAGATCGGAGGCAATCACACTGACCACCAGCACGGCGAAGTCCTCGCCGCATCCATCAACAGAGATGCCATCGCAGTGGTCCGTCCCACAGATAACGGAATCGCAAGAGTAATCTCCGGCACATATAAGATGATCAAGATCGATACTTCAGATCTCTCATTAGTCGAGGATCAGAAGGGTACGACAGATGCCCTTATCAAGGGAGTGATCGCAACCCTCGCAGAAGAAGGCTATAAGATCGGAGGATTCGACGCATATATCACAAGCGACGTTCTGATCGGCGCAGGCCTTTCATCCTCCGCAGCATTCGAGACTTTGATCGGAACTATCATCTCCGGTCTTTATAACGACATGAAGATCGACCCCATCACCATCGCGAAGGCAGGTCAGTTCGCTGAGAACAAGTACTTCGGCAAGCCCTGCGGACTCATGGACCAGATGGCATGTTCCGTCGGCAACATGGTACACATTGACTTTAAGTATCCTGAAAAGCCTTCCGTCGAGAGGATCGACTTCGACTTTACAAAGACAGGCTACAGCCTCTGCATCACTGATACCAAGGGCTCACACAGCGACCTTACACATGAATATGCAGCCGTTCCTTCCGAGATGAAGAAGGTTGCATCCTTACTCGGACATGAAGTATTAAGACCCGTAAGTCTTGATGACATCCTTAAGAACATCGATACATTAAGAAGCCAGGCAGGCGACAGAGCCGTTCTTCGTGCCATCCACTTTGTTGAAGAGACAAAGCGTGCTGCAGATGAATCCAAGGCTTTGCAGAATGGCGATCTTTGGGAGTTCCTCAAGATCGTTAAGGCATCCGGCAACTCATCCTTCAAGTATCTTCAGAATGTTTATACCAATAACGACGTAACAACCCAGAATATCTCCATCGCACTCGCAGTAAGCGACGCAGTATTAAGCTCAGAAGAAGTGTCCCGCGTACACGGCGGAGGCTTCGCAGGAACGATTCAGGCATTCGTAAAGAACGACAACGCCGCACACTATCAGGAAGTCATGGACGGCATCTTCGGCCAGGGTTCCTGCGAGATCTTGAAGATCAGGAAATACGGCGGAATGAAAGTACTTTGATCGGGGGAGCTTACCATGAAAGACATCAACTATCTCATAACTGAACTTGTTAACTACGGATGCGAGAGAAGACTCGTAGATGAGCTCGACAGAATGCTCATCATCAACCGACTCCTTGAGACATTGGGCCTTGATGAATACGTCGAGCCCGAAGAGGAGATCACACCCCGCGAGATCCACCTCATCCTCGAGGACTTCATCGCGCTTCAGGGCGACCTTACGAACGCGCAGAAGGATCTTTTCGACACGAAGCTCATGGGTGTAATCACACCTAACCCTTCCTTCGTAGTGCGCATGTTTGATGCCTTAAGAGAAGCCGATCCCAAGGAAGCAACGAACTGGTACTACAAGTTCTCGAAGGACACCAACTACATCAGAACAGACAGAATCGCGAAGGACATCAAGTGGACCTCCGCAACCGAGTACGGCGACATCGATATCACGATCAATTTAAGCAAGCCCGAGAAGGACCCGCGCGACATCGCTGCTGCAGGCAAGGCCAAGTCCACGTCTTATCCCAAGTGCCTTCTTTGCCGTGAGAACGAAGGCTTCGTAGGAACGCTCTCACACCCCGCAAGACAGAACCATAGGATCATCCCGATTGAGCTTGCAGGAGACAGCTACTACCTTCAGTATTCTCCCTACGTTTACTATAACGAGCACTGCATCATCTTCAATAAGGAGCACATCCCGATGGTCATCAACCGCTCGACCTTCATAAAGCTCCTCTCATTCGTAGAGCAGTTCCCCCACTACATCGTAGGCTCCAATGCAGACCTTCCGATCGTAGGCGGATCCATCCTCTCACACGACCACTTCCAGGGCGGCAACTACATCTTCCCCATGGCACGTGCAAAGTATGAGACAACATTTACCATCCCAGGCTTCAACGACATCACAGCAGGCATCATAAAGTGGCCTATGTCTGTCATAAGACTTACGGGCAACGACCTTTACCGCATCTCCGATCTTGCAGACAAGATCTTGAACGCATGGAGAAACTACACTGACGAGTACGCATTCATCTTCGCCGAGACAGACGGAGTTCCCCACAACACCATCACACCTATCGCAAGAATGAACGAGGAAGGCTTGTTCGAGTTGGATCTTGTTCTTCGCAACAACATCACAACAGACGAGCACCCCTTGGGCGTATACCACCCGCACAGCGAATACCATCACCTCAAGAAGGAGAACATCGGTCTCATCGAAGTAATGGGACTTGCCATCCTTCCTGCAAGACTTAAGACAGAACTTACGGACCTCGCTTCTGCAATAGCGAAAAGCGAAGACCTCACAAAGAACGAGGTTCTTGCTAAGCACAGCGACTGGGTAAACGAGAAGGTCCTCCCCCGCCTCGATAAGGACGCTGACGAGGATAAGATAATGGAAGTCATCACAGATGAAGTAGGTATCGCATTCTCCGAGATCTTGGAGTGCGCAGGAGTTTATAAAAGAGACGAGAAGGGCCGCGAAGCTTTCAAACGTTTCACTGACTCCCTCTGATAAACTCTGCCGTTAAAGCAGCGGACCCCAATCCATAACGTATGGAATGATGACGAGGAAGATGTCGATAAACTCTTTGTTGGGATTATTGAATACGATCAGGTAAAAACCGATGAGGATGATGTTAAGCACATTCGTCTTCAGAACCTTACCGAGAATGTTTTTGATCTTCTCTTCATCGAGCATGTAGAGAAATACGATCAGCATTACTTCCTGGATAATGATTCCGTATACCCATCTGGTCTCATCAGCCTGCAATAAGATAAGAGGCAAAGCCAAAAGACATACCAGCGAGCAGAATAGGTAAGCAAGCTTCATGAGCTTACTTTGCTCGCCCTTAATAAGCTCGCGCCAGAATCTTACCTTATAAACGATGAACGGTGACAGAATCACACAGGCAAGTGCAATGGCAAACATCCTTAACCAGAAGCCTGTCGTCGGAACGCCGTTCTCGATGATTCTCGGACCGACATTCCAGAAGTTCTCGACAAGTACCACGGTATTAACGCTTTCTCCGAGTTTGCTGACGGCATCACTTACCATCTGCTCCGGTGAGACATTAATAACGTACTTGGTACAAAAATAACAATATGCACTGAAGCCTCCGCACATTAAGCCTGTCGCCATCAGGATGATGAAGTATTTAAGTCTCTCCCTCTTCTCCTTACGAAGGCACTTTATAAGAAGAAGTCCGACGATCATGCCGAAGTACATCATCGCAAAGCCTTCGTGAATCAGAACGCATGCGGAGACAATGAACGGAACCGCCCAGACGAATTTCTCGCGGACGATCATGAGACACATGACAATGGAAAGTGCGATCAAAATGATATCCTGCTCACCCCAGTCCCAGTAATAGAAACCGAGGATATCCGTCGACAGGAAAAACAGTATGAGCAGATTAAGATTGGGGTTCTTGTACTTATTGATTATGTAGAACAGAAAGCCGAGGAAAACAAAAGAAAAGATTACCTCTTCGGCAATCATAAATACGTTTACGGCATTTTTAAACTCCATGCCGGTAACTGAAGCGAGAATCTTTACAAGCGAACCTAAGAGGGATCTTTTTATAAAGCCGTAAGAATAGTTGGAACAAAGCTGATATGCCTGCCAGTTCTGGCTATTCGAACCCATCCCGGCAAGACCGAACTGAAAGAATCTGAACACAGCAATTAAGGCAACTACTGCATTAACATATACAGAACCAAGGAATTTGTTAAGGCGGCTGTTATTATCTAACAACATTGAAGAATCACACGGTGTCAGGGTGCTGTATCCTGCGTTTAATATCTTCCGATGTTTCTTCGTCCTTAAGAAGTTTAATGATCTCAAGTCCCTCTTCTATCGTGAACCCGAGACCGCGGCCGGTTGTGATAAGGCCGTCTGTAGTTACGCCTGCGCCCGTGTACTCGCCGCAGTTAAGCTTGTCTTCCCAACCCGGGAAACATGTAGCTTTCTTGCCTTCCAAAGCGCCTGCTTTACCGAGGACAGAGGGGCCGGCGCACACTGCGCCGAGCCTCTTGCCGTCAGAATTAAATTTACGAATTAAGTCGATAAGACCGTCATGTGCAAGCATGTTTGTAACGCCGGGCATGCCTCCCGGAATGAAGAGCATGTCGGAATCGGAATAATCTTCAGTGTCGAACTTGCCGTCAGCTACGATCGTAACCTTGTGCGAGCTTACGATCGTCTCAGTCTCCATGATGGAAACGAGTCTAACTTCGATGCCGGCGCGTCTTAAAAGATCAACGATAGTGAGGCACTCAACCTCTTCCGTTCCGTCAGCGATAAAAACAGTTACTTTACACATATCAGCACTCGATAGGAACGATCCAGCCCTCAGGTGCTTCAACAGTACCCATCTGGATACCTGTCAAAGTCTCACGAAGCTTTGTCATTACAGGACCCATCTCCTCCATACCGTTGGAGAATGTGAACTCCTTGCCGTGGTCGTTGATCTTGCCCAAAGGTGAGATAACAGCAGCAGTACCGCAGAGACCGCCCTCTGAGAATGCACCGCCCATAACTTCCTCGAGTGTAACCTCGCGCTCGTCGATCTTCATGCCGCAGTAATGCTCTGCAACGTAAACGAGTGATCTTCTTGTGATGGAAGGAAGGATTGAACCTGACTTAGGAACGATCAATGTACCCTTACCGTCTGTGAAGATGAGGTTAGCTCCGCCTGTCTCCTCGATCTTTGTTCTTGTCTGAGGATCAAGATAGATATTCTCGGCAAAGCCCTCGTTATGTGCTGTAACGATAGCGTGCAAAGACATAGCATAGTTAAGACCTGCCTTGATACAGCCTGTTCCGTGAGGAGCAGCTCTGTCGAAGTCAGAGATCTTAACAACGATCGGATTAACACCACCCTTGAAGTAAGGACCTACAGGTGTAGCGAAGATACGATACTGATAATCTTCTGCAGGCTTAACACCGATAACGGGGTTAATACCGAAGATGTAAGGTCTCAGATAGAGTGTAGCGCCTGTGCCGTAAGGAGGAACGAATCCTGCGTTTGCAGCAACTGTCTCCTTAACTGATCTTATGAACATCTCCTCGCTGATCGGAGGGATCTCGAGGCGTACTGCTGAATCATGAAGTCTCTGAGCGTTAAGGTCAGGACGGAATGTAACGATCTTACCGTCAACTGTCTCATATGCCTTTAGGCCCTCGAATACTGTCTGCGCATACTGCAAAACACCAGCACACTCGCTCATTACGATCATGTCATCGTCGATTAGAGCACCGTTGTCCCATGCGCCGTTTGTGTAATTGGCGACGAAACGCTTGTCGGTCTTTGTGTAACCGAATGTCAGATTCGACCAGTCAAGATTCTTCTTTTCCATAATCAGAAACCTCTCTTTGAATTAGTCTTTTACGATTCGACTATTATAGCACTTACACAGCCGATGTTGTATAATTCTTAAAGGAATATTAGGAATTAAGGGGATAGGTATTATGGATGAGTTCGAGAAGCAGGATGAGAAGAAGAAACTGACCTCGGCCGACTTTATTTTCGGTGAGCAGGCTTATCAGCAGAAGAATGATCCTTA
This sequence comes from uncultured Clostridia bacterium, assembly GCA_946405115.1. Classification (GTDB taxonomy): domain Bacteria; phylum Bacillota; class Clostridia; order Saccharofermentanales; family Saccharofermentanaceae; genus Saccharofermentans. The sequence goes on from CAMJGB010000004.1 coordinate 8,417, forward strand.
CAATCTGAACACGCCTTTCGGTACAGTCGAGAAGCAGGCTTTCAAGAAGGATCACGACGCACTCCCGAATCCTTGGGACAACATGGGCGGAGACCCGTTCTCCGGTAACACGAAGAAGTGCCCTGGCTGCGGTGCCAATATTTTCTTTGATGCCGAGTCAGGTGCGATGATCTGCCACTCCTGCGGCAATGTTTATGATCCCACCACAATGGAGATGAACGGATCTTTGGGAATCGAGACTCCCGAGCAGGAATACGGCATCGATGACGAGCTTGATTACGAGGATCAGAACAAGAAGGAGATCGTTTGTAACTCCTGCGGTTCGCAGATAGTAACTGATGCGAACACGGCTGCTACAATCTGCCCTTTCTGCGGATCTCCTACGCTCGTAACAAGAAGACTTACAAGACAGTTCAGACCCGATGCGATCATCCCCTTCTCCGTCACCAAGGAACAGGCGAAGAAAGCTTACGCCGACCACGTTAACTCCGTACCGCACGTACCGAAGTCTTTCACAAGCTCGGCAACCATAGACAAGATCACAGGTGTTTACGTTCCGTTCTGGCTCGTTTCAGCTGATGTTAAGATGGACGTCGGAGGCTGGACGCATACGGTTTTGGACGGAAGCGGATTCTACGATGAGACGAAGCAGGAAACAACTCATTCGCACTCATTGGATGTTCCGATCGACGGTATCGTCGAGTTCTCACTCGCGAACGTTCCTTTCGACGGTTCGAAGAAGATATCGAACAGACTGATGCAGGCATGCGAGCCCTTCGATTACAGCGAGCTCGTTCCTTACAACGCATCGTATCTCACGGGATTCCTCGCGGAGAAGTACGACTGCCAGCCGAAGGACATGTACGACTACATCAAGAAAAGACTCGATAACTACTGTCACAGCATAGCCGAGACCGTCAAGTTCGAGGACTGTGATGCATTCACATACAACTCATCCTACACGATGATCAATTACAAGAACTACAGGGTTACATACTGCCTGATGCCCATCTGGTTCCTGCACCTTACATACGAAGACCGTAACTACCAGTTTGCCGTTAACGGACAGACAGGCGAGGTATGCGGCGTTGTACCGAGCAAGATGAGCTGGGGTTTCATCTGGAAGGGAATGAGCTGGATCGACGGCTTAAAGCAGAGCCTAAGCTTAAAGGCAAGAGGCATTATCTACGCCCTCCCTTCATTTATCCTGATGCTGATGTACGGAGTCGTAAGAAGCGGCCTGCAGTACGGCGGAGCAAGATTCTCGATGACGGTATTGGTCATCGTGCTTGTTGCATATCTCATATCACTCATGCTGTTCATCGCGGTACCGCCTATACTTCAGAACCACAATAGGACTAAGAAGCAGGATCCCCACAATCTGGACAAGGCTCCCGAAGCATCTTTCTACCTTGATACGAGAAGAAAGATCAGTGCGAGAAAGAGGATCACTCAGGGCGGTGAGTTCGGCATCCGCAATCCTTTGGGCGGAGCCGGAAACAAATTCAGCAGCCCATTCATGGGATTTTAATCCGAAGTGAAGATACTCCTGGTAAGCGACTCACACGGCAGATCGGATCTGCTTTACAAGGCTTATGATCTTGAGAAGCCTGACATGGTCATACACTTGGGAGACCTCGAGGATCTTAAAGCGGACGTTGAGAAGCGCCTCGGTTCACCCAAGACTCCCTGCGTTTTCATCAAGGGCAACTGCGATTACAGATCACAGGGCGACCTTAGAAACCAATCCGTCTTCTCACTCCACGGACATAGATTCTACTGTACACACGGGCATCTCGAGCACGTTAACTACGGGCTTGATAGGCTCGTTTATTATGCGGAAGACCAACGCTGCGACATCGCGATCTACGGTCACACTCACGTACCATACGACGGATTCATTGACGGCTCTTTCGGCGGACCTAAAGTACACGTATTAAACCCCGGAAGCATTGCTCTGCCCCGGGGCGGTTCATCAAGATCCTATATGATAATGAATTTGAAAGACAGCGGCGCTTACGACGTTGAACTTAAGTTGCTGCAGTAGCCTCCGGCTGCTCGCGCTTAAGGTTCCAGTACCATCTGAACACCGCCATTCCGATGATAATGATATAACCTGCGACTGAAAGAAGCTCCGGCACTTCCGAGAGGAATATGATGCCGAGGGCAGCGGAGAAAACGACCTGCGTATTATCGAAGACACCGATCTTACGTGCAGGTGCGAACTTGTACGCTGAAGTGATCGAGAACTGCGCTACTGCTGCGAAGACACCTGCAATGATGAGGCATCCGAGCTGCCACCACTCCATGGGCTTGAAGTTTATTATCATGAACGGCGACGACAGCATGCAGGAGAATATCGAAAAGCACAAAACTATGATCGACGTTCTCTCTCCCTTTCTTCCGAGAAGTCTTACAAAAGTATAAGCGATACCTGCACCGGCACCACCCCAGATTCCGCACAAAGCGGGGATCATGCTGACACCCCCCGTAGGACGTGCGATAAGGATGACACCCATGAACGCAACAACTGTAGTTATGATATCGATCTTTGTGGGCTTCTCCTTAAGTATCGGGATGGATGCGATGATCGCGAAGAAAGGCGACAGCTTGTTAAGCATGTTCGCATCTGCAAGCGGCAGGTGATCGATGGCATAGAAGTTACAAAGAAGGCCTGTCGTGCCGAACAGACATCTTAGGAAAATGAATCCGAAGCATCCCTTCTTGATCTTGAACTTATCCTCGGAACGAAGGAGTGTAAAGCAGGCGATGACGGCAGCAAAAGCATTGCGGAAGAATGCTTTCTCCATCGTCGGCACATCGCCCGACAGCCTTACAAAAAATGTCATAAGTGCAAAGCCCAAAGCAGCTACAAGAATGCATGCTATACCTTTGGCATCGTTATTCTTAAGTTTCATCGGAACCCTTTAATCGGGCAGTATCCTCTCTACAGCTTTAAAGCCTGTTGTCTTGGCGAACTTCATGTTGTTCCTGAAGCCCGAGATGGCATCGGAAGGATCGATCATCTCCATGTTGAGTGACTGGAGCTGGTTTCTTCCGAACTCGACTGAGACCAAAGTTACCTCCGTCTCATGTCCCGTTGCTGTGTTAAGCATGTCATCGACAGCGTGGACGTATACCTTTTCGACGGGGAGGAGAGCGAAAGAGTCGCGTGCTACTCGTATCATCGTGCTGCAGATGTAGTCCTGCATGAGCGCGTAGTAGTTAGTCTTGCTCATCTCCTTCTCGCTTAATGTGCCGTTGGCTTTAAGCGAGATCTCCGTTGTGGGTACAACTTCCTCAGACTTAACATGGAATTCTACCTCAAGAACGTCCTTTCTGTCAGTACCAACTTCAAAACTTGAGCCAAAATCGAGAAGATCGTCGTAAGGCTTGATCTCGTTAATGATCTCGAAGTAAGAGTCAACGTCGCCTGCAAGGACCCTGTCGGAGAACTTCTTAAGGTTCTCCCAGTCCTGATAAGCTTCGCTTCCCCTAACGATGTTAGTGGGGATCTCGCCCTTATTAAGAGCGACCCAGTCAATATAACCGTCTGTAGCCTTATGTACCGACTTGATTGCATTTACATAGTTCTCGAACTCAGCTACATGAGCCTTGTTCTCTTCGATCAATGCAAGCTTCTCCTGATCCTTATTAGCGGAAGCTGCAGCAGCCGCAGCTGCATCCTTTCCCTTACCCTTTGATGCCTTATCGTCCTTGCCCTTGCCGAGCTTTTTAAGGTCGTAGCTCTTCTTGTAGTAAACTCCGGTGCCCGGAATTCCGATGCTTGTAGTGGACTTACCTGTGGCGCTTATAGTCTCTCTTATGCCCTTCTTGCCGAAGCTGATGCTCGGTCCGCTCTTGCTCAAATTAATTCTTACGCCGGGAGCAATAGAGATACTCTTTCTGAAACAAAGGCCCATAGCCCTCACCTCCGAGTGTGTAATTGACATCTAAATTTAACTTTATACATTGCTATTTTACTACACGAGCCTGAGTTAAAAAGGTAAAATTTATTAGAGAAAGGATTTATTATGAACGATTTCCCGCGAGTAATTAAAGTCAGCGAGTATTCGCTCGAGGCCTTTGCAGTCTACGATAATGACTTCTACGATATAACGCTCCTTCCTTTGGCTGCGACAAATAACATAATCATCAAGTGCGAGACTGAACGAGACTTCACTCTCGACGACATGACGCAGGTTCTGGAGAAGATAATCAATAACGGCACCGATGCCGCAGTATTCTTCTTCACATGGTTCGAGCCTTTGGTAATCCACTTCTACGACGTATTACGACTTAACCGTCTGTTCGGCGACAACCCCGCTTCCATCGACGGTTACAGACTTACGATGGTTCCGCAGACGGACGACGATCTGCTGCGCTGGATACTCTCCCACATCTTAAGAAGATTCAGGGAGATGTCCCTTATTCAGGTGCATACAAAAGCTGCCGATTACATCGACGCAGAGAACATACTCCACATGATCGACCTTCAGAGCGAAGAAAGCGAGCTTCCCATCGAAGAGCGCTACTACATAAGCGAGATAAAGGACGAATTCATAAGAGAGCTCGATAACGATCTCATCCTTAAAGATGCAGACAGATTCACGAAGCAGCTTTTCAGAAGGTATGTAAACGAGCTTTCCGAAGAGAAGAACTTCAACGCTTTAAGGATCAAGGGCTTCGCATGCTTAGGCGGCAACTCAGTCTTTAAGAGCGACTACAGGGAAGCTGCAAGATGCATGGAGACTTTGTGGAAGGAAGGCGGTTTCGGTTATGCCGCGAACACATTGGGATTCATCTGCCTTGAAGGAAGGCTTACAAACGGCAAGCCCGACTTCGCACAGGCTTTCAGATATTTCTCTATAGGACACGCATTCGGCATCTCGGAGTCGACCTACAAGCTCGCCGAGATGTTCATGGAAGGCATCTATGTCTCGAAGAACCCCGAGATGGCAGCGTCCCTCATCGAACGTAAATACATCGATGCAAGATTCAGATTCGAACAGGAAGACTTCGAAGGTTCCTTCGCCGAAGCTTCGATGTACATGGGACAGCTTCAGTTCAAGATCTACGAGGATAATCCCGAGCACTTCCAGTTCATGCGCGAGCAGGCCTTGGAATTCTTCCTTCAGGCAAGATTCGCACTGCACATGAGATCGCAGATCGGAATCAATCACAATGACGGAAGATTGAGGGAGACCGTCGACAGCTACATCGACGAATTAAGCCAAGGATTCAAGATATATAAGAAATCATATAAGAGCTCATACCCGGGACCTCTCAAGGATTTCCTCGCTTACCGACCGTTCGGCATCTACACTCTCGACTTAAAGCCCCTTAAGAGTGGCAGGGTGAAGATAAGCGTGACGAGGCTTCCCGGAAGAACTGATAATGAATCTTCACTGACTCTTCTGACATATCGTGAGTTTGCCTGCTGTTCCCTTACGGACAACGTGACGTTAACGGGAAACAATGCGACGGTAAAGACTGATGAGTCCATGGGAGAGCTCCTGTTCGACGATGTGTCCATCGATTCACTTCCGGACGGCAAGACGACGATCAGGTTCTTCTACGGACGTAAAGAGGCAGCAACGATAACTGCGGAGAGTTTCACGATAAACAGACCTTAACCAATCTTTAATTCCGGGAGGGGCGGAATATGACTGAAGAAGGTTTGAATATCTTTAACATGGTTGCAGAATGCGGCAGCAACTCTGAAGCTGCGAGGATTCTTCACATCCCGCAGTCAAGGGTCTCGAGGACCATAACGAGGCTCGAGAATCAATTCGGCACGAAGCTTATTAACCGCGACACCACGCCTTTTACGCTGACCAAGAACGGCTGTTTTCTTAAGTATCAGCTGGACCGCGGCATGAGCTTAAGCCAGCAGCTCAACCGTTTCATAGAAGAACAGAACCTTCAGCAGATTCAGATCGGCTACTCCTTCCCTGTCTCCTGGAAGATCATATCGCGCCAGGTCTACAGGCTTAAGCAGTTCGATCCCAAGATAAAGATATGCGTGAGCGGCAAGGACCAGTTCCAGTTAAGGCGCCTTCTGTCTGAAGGGCAGCTAGACTTCGCGATATCGCCCGATAAACTTCACTACCCCGACTACCATCTGATCGAGATCATTGACGATTACGAATTGGGACTCGTCGCACCCTCAGGCATCCCTCTCACAGAAAGAAGATTCGTAGAACGCGATGACTTAATTCGTTACCCTCTGCTTATACCCGACGAGAAAAACTCGGCTCAGGCCATCGCGGAATGGATCGGCAACTTAATCTACTTACGAAACTTCGACACCTACAACAATCTCGAGACCATGATAGGACTTATAAACAACGGATTCGGAGTAGGGTTCGCGCCGAAGGAGGACCGGTATCTTTTCGATGTGCCGCGCCTTACTTACTATGTGAGCCACCCCAAGATAGTGATACCTCTTTATGTTTACACGAGATGGAAAAGGGATATGTCGGACGAGCTTCGCATGTTCCTCGACTTCTACGAGGAAAGGATCAGATAAGCCCGAGGTGCACGAGCGCGTTATGAATGCCGTCCTCGTTAAGGGCAGAAGTAACGTAATCCGCGGCATTTCGTGCAAGCTCAGCGCCGTTTCCCATGGCTACGGAATACCCTGCAACACGGAACATGTCGACGTCATTAGCCCCGTCGCCGATTGCTATCGTGTCCTTTATGTCGATGCCTTTAAGCTCACAAAGCTTTGCTATGCCCGTGCCTTTCGAAAAGCCCTTGGGCACCATCTCCACAACAACGTCGTTATGCTCGACAAAGTCGAAGTCCCCCTCAAGCTCCTTGTAGCAGGAAGCTTTGTCGCACCCTGTCGAGTCGCAGGAAAGCTTCGATATCCTCCACTTGCCATAGTTGTCGCTTAAAGATCTTCTCCTGTCCTCAAGGTCACGCATTACCTTCTGGCCGTACGGATCATCCTTAAACTCCTCGTAGTCCATGTAAAGGTATTCCGGACCCTCAAGGATGGAACGGAATCCGTAGCGCTTCACCGTATCGACCGTTCTTGTCGCGATGTCCATGGGGATTATATGCTCGAATATAACCTCACGGTCAGCTTCTACCCTCGTGCCTAATCCGGACACGATGCCGTCGAAGCCTAATGACAGAAGATTCGGCTTAGTAATGTAACCCGGTGTTCTTCCCGTGCAGATATAAGCCTTGTGACCGTTAGATTGGAGCATCTTAATGGCGCGTGAAGCAGATTCAGGGATAATGCTTCTAAAGTCCCATAACGTGCCGTCTATGTCGAAGAAGACGTGCTTCAAATAAATTCCTCGGAAACGGGCAATGTACCTGCCGTGATCTTAACGAGAGCATCCTTCAAAGGCATAGGCTTGCCGAACAGGTAACCCTGAAGTCTTTCGCATCCAATGCTCTTAAGATACTCAGCTGCTTCCATAGTCTCAACACCCTCTGTGAGTGTATGCATGCCAAGGTCGTTAGCCATCGATACGATGTTCTTAAGAACAGCCTTGGTCTTCTCTTCCTTCTCATGGAAGCTTGAGAGGAATACCATATCGATCTTCATGACGTCGAAGTCAAAGTCCTTCAATACATTAAGTGATGAATAGCCGGAACCGAAGTCGTCGAGCCACAGCGGGAATCCCATAGACTTAAGTCTGTCGAGGTCTCTGTGGAGAGAATCGAGGTTATCGGAGAGGGCGCTCTCAGTTACCTCTACGTGGATCATCTCCGGAAGGATGTTGTACTTTCTTGTGCATGAGCAAAGAAGATCTACTACGTCCGTAAGCTCGAAGTCGAGTCTTGAGAAATTAAGTGATACGGGTACTGCAGGTCTTCCGTTATCCATGAGCCATCTTAAGTCCTTACAAACCTGCTCAACTACTACCATGTCGATCTTATGGACCTGATGGTACTCCTCGAGGACAGGAATGAACAAAGGTGTCGGAAGGAAGCCATACTTCGGGTCTTCCCACTTGGAAAGAGCCTCATAGCCGCAGAGCTTTCTGTTCTTGGCCCAACATACGGGCTGGTAGTAAACCTTGATATCTCCTCTGTCGATGGCGGCATCAACGTTATTAACGATGTACTGACGCATCATGAGCTTGTTATCGAGCTCTTCGTCGTACTCGCAGTAATCCTGGTCGTAATGCTTCTTGATGGAGTTACATGCATAACGCGCTCTGTCGCATGCGACGGACGGGTCGATGTTACGGTCCTTAACGGGATAGCCTCCTGCCTTAAGTCCGGTCTGTGTATCAAAACCGCAGTCATAGATATAAGTGCGAAGTTTTCTGATCCTCTTCTCGAGGTCTTCCTTATCGCAGAGGACAACGAAGTGATCATCCCCCGGACGGCCTACAAGACCGTCGAAGAATACGTCGATGATCTTGCCTGCGAACTTCTTGATGAATGAGTTTCCTGCCTCGAATCCGTACTTCTCGTTCAAGGGTCTGAAGTTCTCGACGTCGAGATATACGAATACCATGCGGTCAAACTTGGTCTCGGGATCATGAAGGATCTCTTTTGCTCTTGTTCTGAAGAAGCTCATGTTGGCAGCGCCTGTAAGCTCATCCTTAACGGCTGTCTCAGCGAGATGGTTGTTAGTCGATACAAGCGACTCATCCTTCTCGGCTTCGTTCCTCTTCTGGTTATAAGCACTGATACTTGTGATGATGATTGAGACTGCGACGATCAGGAATCCGATAGTGAACGGAGCACTCGGTAGCTTTCCCGATTCGAGACTGATCATGAGATACAAAAGAATGAATGTGCTTGATACTACCGCTATCGATATGAACGGTCTCCAGGCGAGAATACAGATAACTATGATCTCCATCGCTATGAAGGTCATGACCATGCCGTCGTTTCTGTATTCGATCATGGATACGAAGAATCCGTAGATAAGGCAAACGCACGAGAAGATCAGGACGGTTGAATACGACAGTTCAGCGATGTTCTTACCCTTGGCCTTAACGAGATCCTTATGGGCATAAGCGATGGACATGCCGCAGGTAAAGAAGATCATGACGACCATCAGCATCTGAAGCACAAAGTCATTGCCTTCATCAAATCCTGCAAAATGTTCTGCGATAGCTTTAATGGCGATGAGGAAATTAATGGCAAGAACAACAGACGCCATATAGATAATGGCCTTAGTATTGCTACTGACCAAATATCTGTTTATGGACTCGCTCTGCTCCCCCAGACCAAGTATCCTGCTGAATAAAGGCTTGGAGCCTACGGAAGGCTCTTTATTCTTCTCTTTTTTTATCTTGTCGCCTGACTTTCGTCCCAAAGTACAACTTCGCCCTTCGCGCGCGTATTAATCAAGTCTATTATACGCTGATTTCTTGAGCCACGATACACCAAAGTTATATCCTTCTGGGCCAAAATGAACCTTCCGTCGACCAAAACGTCAATATAGCTTAACAATTCATCGGTAACCTCGCATCTCGGGTGACTTCCGTCGACGAGAAGCTCCGTGTCGTAGTAAAAACCTGTGAACGCCCAAAGGTTCTTGTTAGGGAATCTCTTCTTGTACTCACGTACGAACCCGATGAGATCGCGCTGATTAGACGGCTCGAAAGGCTCTCCTCCGAGCAGCGTTAATCCGTTAACGTAATCGTGGTCAAGAAGTTCAAATATCTGCTGCTCTGTCTCCTTCGTGAACTCCTGTCCGTGACAGAAATCCCATGTATCCGGGTTAAAGCATCCTTCGCAGCAGTTAGTGCATCCCGATACGAACAGGGTAACTCTGACACCTGTGCCGTTCGCAATATCGCAGTCTTTAATAGCGCTGTAGTACATTAATTACCTCCGAAGGCAGGAGGCGGTGCATCAAAGATGCATCACGCGCTCTCTGATCTCCTGAGTTCTGCCCTGGTTCCAGAACTGAGTTCCGATGTAACCGCACGTTCTTCTGGCAACGTTGAGCTTGTTCTCATCGTCATTGCCGCAGTGAGGGCATACCCATACGAGCTTGTGGTCTCTTTCCTCGATCTTGATCTCTCCGTCGTATCCGCATACCTGGCAGTAGTCGGACTTCGTGTTGAGCTCAGCGTACATGATGTTGTCGTAGATGAACTTCATTACGTCCATAACAGCATCGATGTTGTTCTGCATGTTAGGAACCTCAACGTAAGAGATAGCTCCGCCGGGGGAAAGTCTTTGGAACTTAGACTCGAGCTTAAGCTTCTCGAAAGCGTTGATTTGCTCAGTTACATGAATGTGATAGCTGTTTGTGATGTAGTTCTTGTCTGTAACACCCTTGATGATTCCGAATCTTCTCTGGAGTGCCTTAGCGAACTTGTATGTTGTGGACTCCAAAGGTGTGCCGTAGATGGAGTAGTCGATGTTCTCGGCTGCCTTCCACTTAGCGCATGCTGCATTCAATGTCTCCATAACCTTGAGACCGAATGCCTCACCCTCGGGTTCTGTAAGCTTCTTGCCTGTTACCTCGTATACGCACTCCCAAAGACCTGCGTATCCGAGTGAGATTGTGGAATATCCGCCGTAGAGGAGCTTAGTGATAGGCTCACCCTTCTCAAGTCTTGCAAGGGCGCCGTACTGCCAAAGGATAGGAGCAGCATCGGACAATGTACCGGCAAGTCTGTCGTGTCTGCAGCGGAGTGCTCTGTGGCAAAGCTCGAGTCTCTCATCGAGGATCTTCCAGAACTTGTCCTCGTCTCTGGACTCGCAGCAAGCGGAGCAAGCTACGTCAACCAAGTTGATCGTAACAACACCCTGGTTGAATCTGCCGTAGTACTTAGGCTGGTTGTTCTCGTCTACGTATGTTGTAAGGAAAGATCTGCAGCCCATGCATGTGTAGCAGTTTCCGTTACCGTTCTTGTCTACCTTGAGCTGGAGCATAACCTTCTCGGAGATATAGTCAGGAACCATTCTCTTGGCTGTGCATCTTGCAGCAAGTCTTGTGAGCTCGTAGTAAGGTGAACCCTCTCTGATGTTGTCCTCTTCAAGAACATAGATGAGCTTAGGGAATGCAGGTGTGATGTAAACGCCTGCCTCGTTCTTAACGCCCTGGATTCTCTGCTTCAATACTTCCTCGATGATCATTGCAAGGTCAGCCTTGAGCTGAGGATCCTTAGCCTCGTTCAAGTACATGAATACTGTAACGAAAGGAGCCTGACCGTTAGTTGTGAGGAGTGTTACAACCTGATACTGGATTGTCTGAACACCTCTCTCGATCTCCTCGCGAAGTCTCTTCTCAACGATCTCCTTCTTCTTCTCTGCAGGAGGATTGATTCCGAGTGTCTCGAATTCCTGATCAACCTTCTTGGAGATCTTGTCTCTTGAGATCTGAACGAAGGGAGCCAAGTGTGTCAAAGAGATTGACTGACCGCCGTACTGGTTGGAAGCAACCTGAGCGATGATCTGTGTTGCGATATTACAAGCTGTTGAGAAACTGTGGGGCTTCTCGATCATTGTACCGGAGATAACTGTTCCGTTCTGGAGCATGTCCTCGAGGTTAACAAGATCGCAGTTGTGCATGTGCTGAGCGAAGTAGTCGCTGTCATGGAAGTGGATGATGCCCTGCTGATGAGCCTCTACGATATCCTGAGGAAGGAGGAGTCGCTGTGTGATGTCCTTGCTGACCTCACCTGCCATGTAGTCACGCTGTACGCTGTTGACTGTAGGATTCTTGTTGGAGTTCTCCTGCTTGAGCTCCTCGTTATTGCATTCGATAAGGGTAAGGATGGATGCGTCGGTTGTGTTGGACTGACGGATAAGGCTTCTTGTGTAGCGGTAAGTTACATAGAGCTTTGCAACTTCATATGCACCGTGAGCCATGATCTGCTTCTCAACGAGGTCCTGAATCTCCTCTACTGAGAGTGCACGGTTCATGTTCTCGCATTCGTTCGTAACGCGCTCAGCGATACGAGCAATCTGCTTGCCTGTCATACGATCAGGCTCTTTAGCTGCCTCGTTAGCCTTAGTAATAGCGTTGATGATCTTGGAGATGTCGAACTCTACTTCTTGCTTGTTACGCTTGATGATTTTCATTTTGTGCACCCTGCCCTTTAAGTGTTGTTTAAATCGGTCTGACTATTGTAACAATGTTACAAACGGTTGTTAACCGTTTTTATCAAATGTAATATTACATTTCTAACGGATTTTTTACCTTTTGTCGTTGCGTGTTCATTCTACCTATATGTAGTGTGCAGGTCAATAGCAAAACCACTATATATTGTGTTACATTTTCAAGTCGCACCTATATCTAGTGTCTGCAAAAAGGCTCCGAAGCAAGTGTTTATGCCCCTTAGAGGCACTTTTTGACCAAAAGAAAAGGCCGAGCGAGTCGGCCTTCTTGTTATCCATATAGGCACGATCAGATTACTCGCGATAATCCCACGGCTTTTTGGAATAGTAGTCATTCGCGAACGGTGCTTCGGACAGAAGCGAGAAGTCCACGGTCTTGATCGTATTAAGATGCGGCTTGATAGCCTCAGTAAGACCCTTGAATGCGAGCGGTGCTGCAGTCTTGGTCGTATCAACGATCACAAGATAGCTCATCTTGTTGTTTCTGATGATATAGAGAAGTCCTGCCTTCTTGATGTCGCGGTGGCTCTTGCAGTAAGAGGTGATGGCCACTCTGATGTTATCAGTCTCCTCACAGGGACGGGGCTCGCCGAGCACTACCTTGGAGCCGTCCTTGATAGTCTCCTTATCAACCTTTACTCCACCTGAGCTCTTCTTAATCGCCTTGGACATGCTGTCGATGGCAAATGCAGGGAGTCCTACGGGTACAGGACCTGACGGATTGATAACGACGTCAAACTTATCCTTCTCAATAAACTTGGCAACTTCGGGGAAGCCCATAACGATCACGGAAGGCTTCTGGTCACCTGTAATAAGCTTTCTCCAAAGATAGAGAGCCTGAAGATCCGTGAACAAAGGAAGCACTCTCGTATTAGGATCGTCCTTCTTCGTTACCATGACGATCTTGAGCTTCTTGCTGTCAGCACTCTCCTTGAATCCGGGGATAAGGAATCTGCCGTGAATGACATTGTCGAGGAGACGTCCTACGTATTCCTTGTCCTGCTTGAACTCAGCGTACTTGAACATCAAGCCTGACAAAGCGGGGTTCTCGATGGCAATCTTGCCTGCGTCATCCTTCAAAGGAGGCTTTACGCTCGTAAGGACTGCGAACTTAGGTACCGCATTTTCCTTAGTAAAACCTGTCTTGGCATAATCTACGGTAAATGTAATTCTGGCCTTGCTCTGCGATACCTCATCAGCGGGTTCGTAGACCTGACCGTTAAATGCCTCTACAGTCAAAACCTTGGAAGCCAATACTCTTCCGTCGTTTCTGTAAAGGTAGATCTGATCGTCCTTCTTACACGTACCGAACAATGTACCTGCGACTGAAGCCTTGTTGTTCTCTTCGTCGCACTCGGCTTCCTCTGTCATAAGGAAATATCTTCTGCCTTCGTTGGGAAGATTCTTACGAAGCTCATCGATCTCAGCCTTGCGCTTCTCCTGCTGGATAGCAGTAACACGAGCCTGCTCGGCCTTCTTCTGATTCTCTTGAGCCTTCTTCTCTCTGGCTAATCTTTCTTCTTCATCTGTTTCATCGATCGCGGCAAGCAACGCTTCGTCTAAAGCGTCGCCTTCCAGATCGAAAATATTATTCTCATTATCGGACATCTATCTTTCCTCCGCTGGCTATTATACCACAGGCAGTTTATCTCATTAGGAAGCGGAAAACCTTGCAAGGAAATCCACGGCTTCGATATATCCTTCGAATCCCATGCCCATGATGGTCTTCGCTGCCACAAGTGATACGTAAGAGATCTGTCTGAATTCCTCTCTCTTATCCACTTCGCTTATATGAACCTCGACCGTAGGAATCTGCACGGCCTTAAGCGCATCGAGCAATGCTACGGATGTATGCGTATATGCGCCGGGGTTGATGACTATGCCGTCAACCTTTTCGAAGTAGGCCTGCTGTATGAAGTCTACGAGTGCGCCCTCGTGATTACTCTGCTTGAATGTAACCTCGATACCCTTCTCGTCGCAGTGAGCCTTGATCATGTCGATAAGGTCCCTGTATGTGCGCTTGCCGTAGATGTCGGGCTCGCGGATTCCGAGCATGTTAAGGTTGGGTCCGTTAAGTACAAGTATTTTCATCGTATTTCCTCAAAGCCTCCTCGATGTACTGATCGGGTGAGTCCTTCGCACCGACATTGATTACGATGTCAGCAAGAGACTCGTATGCTTCCTTTCTTTCCTCGTAGAGCTTCTCCGTGCCGTTTGCTGCGCTTAACGGTCTGCCGCTTAAGCACAGAACTTCCAAAGGACGCTCGTTATAGATGACATTGGAGTTGCATTTAAGAGGGAAGAAATTCTCCTTCCTTGTTACGATGCCGCCGCCGCATGAGATTATAAGTCCGCTTCTTGTAAGGTACTTAAGTGCAGCCTTGGATTCGTTCTGACGGAAGACATCCTCGCCCTTCTCCTTGATGGTCTTCGCGGGAGTCTCGCCGTACTCTTCCGTGTACACCTTATCAAGATCCACTACTTCTCGTCCGAGGTGAAGACCCAGTGCCTCTGCAAATCTTGTCTTGCCTGAACCCGGCATTCCGATGAGCGTGATGTTCTTCAT
>CAMJGB010000005.1 GCA_946405115.1 uncultured Clostridia bacterium
TGTTAGCTGACAGCGGTGCGCCTATATCGATGACGACACCGCTTGGCAGGATGTATCTGTTGATGTGAGCATCACGGTCGTGATAGTCGATAGGAGTCTCGACCTGTGACCAATCGAACAGGTCTGCATAATCGCCTATAAGTCCTTTAAGTATGGAATGAAGATTAGTGGCGAAAGGAATAACTTCGGTGTTGATCGTGCTTGTCGCGGTCGAAAGCTCTGTCTCAAGCTGAGCTGCCTCGGCAGCGTGCGAATCGATCTGTGCCTGAGCCTCGTTAAGCTGTGCCTCGGCATCTGCTAACTGCTGCGCTGCGGCATCCAGTGTTATCCGTCCGTCGTATATCTGTGAAGCCAGATACTGAAGCTGAGTGTCGGCTTCAGAAAGCTGCTGCTGTGCTTCATCAAGTCTTGCTCTTCCTGCCTGAAGTTCGGCCAGATGCGGTGCGAGTTCGGCTTCTGCGTTCTCAAGCTGTGTGCGGCTGTTCTGAAGCGTGATCCATGCGCTATCAAGCTGCCCCTGTGCATCATCTAACTGAATGCGGCCGCTCTCGAGACGGGCCTCGGCATCATCGAGCTGCTGTCTTGATTCTTCCAGCTGTATGGCCGCAGCTTCAAGCTCGGCCTCTCCGTCGGCAAGTTCTGTCCATCCTTCGTCAATCTCAGATCTGGCATTATTAAGCGTCTCAAGACTGTTGTTCAGTTCGACCTGATATGTCCCGATCATATCGTTGTATTCGGACTGCAGGCTGCTGTAGATTATTCCGCCTCTTTCTTCTATCAAAGGAGCAAGTTCAGTCTCCATGTTACGTACTGCTTCGAGGTAGTCCGGGTCGAATCTGGACATGCCTTCTGTGCAGTCGAATGAAAGAAGGATGGACGTGAACAGACCGTGGCGTTTATCCTCATCGAATCCGCCCAAAGGAATGACAATGCACGGATTGTCGTTGGTGTACAAAGCGACGCACAGATTGTTCGGGTGGTACATAATGCCCGTAACTGTATATTCGTCATATATCAGCTCATCGGGAGTTTCTCCGTCACGGTTTGTCAGAACAATCCGGTCACCGATGTGTATCGAATTCTCATCTGCTATAGACTGCTCGATCAGGCATTCATCATCACTTGAAGGAAGAGCGCCTTCAAGGAGGATCGGTGTATTGAGAGTGTGCGTTAATGACAGAACATCAACATCGACGGCAGTCTCTTCCACTGACAGCATACAAGTAACGGTGTATTCACCCTCAGATGCACTGATCCCGTCTAATGAGGCGAAATAATCTATATCCTCCTGATGGGCTCCGTAATTGTAATACAATTCGGCATCGCGCCAGTTCGCCTGCTGATAGTAATTATCACCATTGCTGAGGATTGTTTTTGATGCGAAGCTGACGCTTAAGAATATGGACGCAGCCAGAGACGCGATAACGATGACGGAGATGTAAGAGACTATCTGCCGTCTGATGGTGGTTATCGAGTCTTTCCACTGCGTTCTTTTCATTAGGTTTACCAGACAAGATCCGTGGCTGAGACGGGTTCGAGGTTACGCTTGATATTGGCAACCACACCGTTTCTTAACGTTACTACGCGGTCAGCCATCTTAGCTATCTGAGGATTGTGCGTTATCATGACGATGGTTGTTCCGTTGTTCTTAACGACATCTTCTATTACCGACAGAACTTCGATGCTGGTCTGATAATCGAGTGCTGCAGTTGGCTCGTCTGCGAGGATGAGCCTTGGGTTCTTGACGATGGCACGCGCTATCGAGACACGCTGCTGCTGTCCTCCTGACATCTGTCCCGGATAGAAGTCGGCTTTGGATGTAAGATTGACTTTGGCTATCGCGTCTTCAGGTCTCATCGGATGATCCACCAATTCTGCGATATAACGGATATTCTCCAAAGCTGTTAGGTTAGGCATCAGGTTATAAGACTGGAAGACAAATCCCAGATAGTCCCTTCTGTATTCGGTAAGATCGTGTTCACTTAAGTGCGAGATATCGCGGCCTTCGATCGATACATGACCGCTCGTAAGGGTATCCATTCCTCCGATGATATTCATGAGGGTCGATTTGCCGCATCCGGACTCGCCGAGGATAACAAGAAATTCGTTCTTGTATATATTGAGGTTGAGACCCTTGAGTACATGAAGTTTTGTCTCGCCGTTCTCATAATCCTTCTTGAGATCTGTGATTGAAATGAGGATGTCCTTTTTTTCTTCTGCGATGTCGAAGAAACCCTTGTCATCCATTGTTATGGTGGAAAGATTGGCAAGATGTTCGCACATCTCAACATCTTCTGCCGTGAAGAGCGAACCGTCCTTCTTGTTTACTATCTCGAGACAGCCTATGACTTCTTTGTTGTTTACTATAGGAACACAGATGACCGAGACGGCGTTAAGTCCGAGATAGTCCTCGGGAAGAGGAGTGATAATTGACGAAGAACTGTCAGGTATAAGGACGGATTCCTGCGAGGAAACTACGGCTCCGGCAATGCCTGTACCGATCCTCATGCTCATGTTCGTAATATCGGCAGGACATTTGCTCGATACAGGGAAGATCCTGTCCCTCTTGGCACTGAGCATCCAGTATGCTCCGGCTTCGCCTTCGAGCGCCCCCATTATTATGTCGAGAGAGAATGCCAAACCCTCATCAATGCTGTCGGAATCAAAGACATCGCTCAACATCGCTCTGGTTGCGATCTTAAACCGTTCTTTCGAAGTCATTGTTGACCAGCCCCCTGATAATCAAATATATTTATAATAATTTGAGTTTAACACGTCCTAACGTCCTATGACTGAAGATAACAACTTGTTTAAAAAACATTTAAAAGAAGTAAATAATGACGGTTCGTTTAACCCGGCAGTATACAAGTTCGTATTCTTTCTGGTAAGACTGCTGTTTGGCGGTAAGCCTAAGCCCGAATTCATCATGAACGACTTCGATAAGGTGAACGGGCCTTATATTCTTCTGTCGAATCATGAATCATTCTATGATTTCTACTATCTGTATCAGCTCACTCATAAGAAGAAGCCCGTCTACGTGATCAACAGATACTATTACTCTATGCCTTTCCTTAGACTGTTGAGTCGTAAAGCCGGAATGATCCCGAAGAAGCTCTTCAACGACGATATGGTCACGCCTGTAAGGATCATGAGGACTCTTAAGAACGGCAGACCTGTCATCATCTATCCCGAAGGGAGACTTAGCATAGACGGCAGAACCAACCGGATCGCCGAATTAGGAGGTGCCTTCTACAAAAGGCTGGGGGTAGATATCGTCCTTGCCAGGGTAAACGGTGCCTTCTACGAGAAGCCGAAGTGGCGTAAGAGACGCTACCACACTCCCGTAACCATTACTGTCGCTAAGGTTATCACACGGGAGCAGGCCGCCTCTATGAGCGCGGAGGAGCTTAACAAAGCCATCGCCGATACGATACATAATGACTCTTCGAGAAACCTTCTTTGCAAGTACCCGCAGAAAGACAAGGCGGAAGGGCTTCACAGCATTCTTTACCGCTGCTACTCGTGTGACGGGCTTTATACCACGAGCTCCAAGGGAAATACCATTACATGCTCCAAGTGCGGTAAGACCTTCACTCTGGGTGAGGACTATCAGTTTATCGAGGAGCCTCATACCATTGCAGCTTGGTATGGCCATATGACCGAGGTCGAGAAGAAGGCGATCAGGGATATCAATCTTAAAGCGGATGTAACCACCGTGATCTATTCGAATACAGGAAAGAAGCGCAGGGAGAAAGGGAAGTGCCATCTCACATATGAAGGATTCACTTATGAATCGGAGAATGTCAGCTTTCATTATCCCATGGATAAGATACAGGGTATCCCTTTTCAGAGCGGTCAGGAGTTCGAACTGTATAATGATGACGATTTGTATTATTTCTATCCCGATGAGAATCCCGTTCAGGTCGCAAGATGGGCTCATATTGTTGATATAATCAAGACCTTGGAGGAGAAGACGGGTGAGTAAAGAAAACAGGTTGATAAACATTCCGGTTAAGACTGTAGTGCAGGTTACTGCTCTGCTCGTGTCCATTATGTTTGTCTCGATCATCCTGACATATCTTATTCCCGGCGGCGAATTCGGAACATTGCCTGACGGTACCACGGACTATACGGTCTTTATCAGAAATGACGATTATTCGGGCATCCCGATCTGGAAAGGAGTACTTGCTCCGGTACTTGTATTCTTCTCATCGGACGGATTGACGTTACTCGTCCTCTCGATATTTCTCATCGTAGTTGCGGGTGCATTTCAGATCATGTCCGATGTGGGAGGCGTTCATTCGCTTATCGGTTCGTTAAGCAAGAAGTTCAGCGGTCATAAGTATGTTCTGATCATCTTGATGTCGCTGCTCTTTTATTCACTCGGATCGTTCCTCGGTCAATTCGAGAATATGCTTACACTGCTTCCTATCGTGGCTTCGTTGTGCGTTCTTCTGGGATACGATTCATATACGGGTTTCCTGTGCTGCATCGCATCGACCGGTATAGGATTTGCTACTGCAATAACGAATCCTTTTACCGTTGTCTTGGCATCGAATATTATCGATGTAAGTCCGATGGCTAAGATATGGTACCGTCTCATAATATTCGCCGTTATATTTCTGATACTTATCGGCTACATCTTCCTCTACATAAAGAAGATTGAGAAAGATCCTCGTGCAAGCCTTACCTATGAAGGTGACAGGAAGCTCCGTGCGGGTGAGACGAAGGTTATTTTCGATGAGGGTAACGAAGCTCATGTCAGGAGAGTGTATACGGTTTTCCTGCTGCTTGCTGTCGTTCTGGTTATCGTAACGGCTTTGATAGAGTCAATAAGAGATTACTCTGTAGTATTCCTGACGGTTTATTTCCTCATTGGCGGCATAATGGCAGGCGTCGCCGCGTGCCGTGATTCCCGTAAAGTGTTCCGCTCATTTAAAGAGGGACTCATAAGTACATTGCCTGCCATCCTTCTTGTAGCGGTGGCATCTTCCGTAAAGTATGTCTTTGTACAGGGCCATGTACTTCCTACTATCGTAAACAAGATGAATGAGATTACAAGCGGGCAATCGCCCCTTAAAGTGGCGTTGATCGTGTATGTTATCGTGCTTGTACTTGAGTTCTTTATCTCATCTTCCACGGCCAAAGCGATCCTTGTCATGAGTATGCTCTCAGTCGCAAGTCTCGGACTTTCCAAGACCATGCTCGTTCTGATCTATACCTTCGCTGACGGCTACACGAATATGCTTTTCCCAACATCGCCGGTGCTTCTTATCGGTCTGTCGATGATCAACGTAAGCTACTTTACCTGGGTTAAAAAGAGCTGTCCTTTCTTTGTTGCGATAACGGCTGCCGTAGTCGCTTTTCTGGCTGTGGGAATCAAGATCGGGTATTGATCTGTAATCCGCATACTAAGTTGACATCTCAGCGCCGGGTGTTATAGAATCTCTGTGAGTGACCAAGTGGTCACCAGAAGGAGATAGATATTATGCCAACAAAATTATTCAACGAATTACCTGAAGAAAAAAAGCAGCGCATCACGCAGGCTGCGCTCGAGGAGTTCGCGGCAAACCGCTTCGACAACGCCTCCACAAACACCATCGTTAAGAATTGCGATATAAGCAAAGGAAGCTTGTTCAAGTATTTCGAGAACAAGGAGGATCTTTACTTCTACCTCGTAGACACTGTCGCAGCGAAGATGGCGCAGGAGACAGAAGACAAGGTTAAGGACCTTCCCAAAGATGTTTACGAGAGGATAGCAGCTTACTCTTCGCTCGAGATCTCGTACTACTTAGAGCACCCCTATGAGGGTAAGCTTCTTACCAATCTTGCATCTGAGCGCGACAACGATATCGCAGAGAAGATAGAGGCGCGTTACGGCGATGCGAGCAAAGCTTCCTACGAGAAACTCATGGAGGGAACGGGCATTGATAAGAACAAGTCCGACATCCTCAAGTGGGTACTCCAGGGCTTCAACAAAGAGTTTTTAAAAAGCGGTGGCGACGGCAGCGACTACATGGAAAGCCTTACTAAGTACATCGAGATCTTTAGGGAGGTGTTGTGATATGAACGGATGCGTAAAGATCGGCAACACGGATATGTATTATGCCGCTTTCGGCAAGGGGGAGAAGAAACTCGTCGTAATCCCGGGCCTAAGTGATGCACTTGCGACGGTGAAGGGAAAGGCTGCGTTGCTGAAGGGACCTTATAAGAAATTCCTGAAAGACTACACAGTCTACATGTTCAGCCGTAAGAACGACATGCCCGAGGGCTACAGCATACGAGACATGGCCGCGGACCAGGTTACAGCCATGCGCCTTTTACATATCGAAAAAGCGAGCATCCTCGGTGTGTCGCAGGGAGGCATGATATCACAGTACATCGCCATCGATTATCCCGAGGTTGTGGAAAAACTCGTGCTTGCAGTTACGGCTCCGTATGCGAATGAAGTCGTGCGGAATTCTGTAAGCACATGGATAGATATGGCGAAGAAAGATGATTATACAGCGTTTTTCGCAGATTCGGCGGAGAGGACATACACGGAGAAGTATCTTGCCAAGAACAGAAAGTACTTCCCGCTGATGGCGAAGTTAACGAAGCCTGCCTCCTATGAACGCTTCTATCGAAATGCGTATGCGATCCTCGACTTAGACGTAAGAAACGAGCTTAACAAGATCAAGACCCCTACACTCATCCTTGCGGGTGACCAAGACCTGACAGTAGGAAACGATGCCCCATATGAGCTTAATCAGGGTATAGAAGGAAGTGAAGTTTATATATATAATGGTCTCGGACACGGATTATTCGATGAAGCAAAAGACTTCTACGACCGTGTTTTTGAATTCATCAACGAAGGGGAATAAGGGATGAAAAAACGTAAAGTATTGGCAGCAGCACTGTGCGCAGTGATGCTTGCCGGCTGTCAGGCAGCACCTGCTGAAACGTCTTCGGCTACAACTGAAGCGACTGTAGGAACGACAGCTGAAGTAACCGAGACCGAACAGACTGAATCACAGGTGCAGGAGACGGAGGAGACTGAGCCCGCGGAAACGACGGAAGCCTTCGTGTTGGGTGATGACGGGTTCCTTCCGGAGTATGATACTTTCGAACTGACGTCAGACGACCTTAATGACGGCGTGTGGGACGAGGAAATCGCCGCTACAATGACGGGGGAGAATGTCTCGCCTGAGCTTAGCTGGGAGCCTGTAGACGGTGCACAAAGCTATGTAATCTATATGGTAGATACATCAGCATACTTCTGGATCCATTGGAAGATTGATGACGTGACTGAGACTGACCTTCCGCAGGGATGGGCTGAGGGTGCGACTTATGCAGGACCTTGCCCGCCTCCCGGCAGCACACATACATATGATATCTATGTAGTTGCTTTAAGAAATGATATAGACAGAGCCCGCGGAACGGTTCGTACGCAGAATCCGAATTTCGCACAGTTTATAAGGGGCCTTGATACGGACGTTGACGGCAATACAGGCAACATTATTTCATACGGATATTTATCCGGAGAATACACCGCTCCGTAAGATTTCAAAAAATAATTGAATATAAATTCAACGAACTATTGACAAGGGATAATTTGCGTTGTATATTGAATACACATTCAATGAATGAGAGTTCAACACAATACAGGAGGAATAAGAGATGACAACAACAGAAGCAAAGAAGAAGGTAATCGTAGTAGGCGGCGGAATCGCAGGTCTTTCTGCAGGTATCTACGCACTTAAGGCAGGATTCGACGCAGAAATCTATGAGAAGAATCCGGTAGCAGGCGGCGAGTGCATGGGCTGGAACAGACAGGGCTATCACATCGACAACTGCATCCACTGGCTGACAGGTACAGACTCCAAGACAAAGCTCTGGGAAGTATGGAAGACTTGCGGTGCTATCGATGAGAATACAGAGTATGCGAACACATCTAAGTTCTATTCTTCAAGACTCGGCGACAAGGAAGTATCACTTTGGAATGATCTTGAGAAGACACAGAAGGAATTGATCGAGGCAGCACCTGAGGATGAGGCAGAGATCAGAAAGTTCATCCAGTATGTAGAGTATGCCAAGTCCTGCGTTATCCCTTCAGACAAGCCTATGGATATGATGGGCGTTAAGGATTATATCGAGATGGGTAAGGACATGGCAGACATGCCCAAGGTCATGAAGGAGTACGGCAAGATCAACTGCGCTCAGCTCGCTGACAGATTCCAAAGCCCCGTTATGAAGAAGCTCATGACAGACTATCTTCCCGCTGAATACACAGCTTATTCCTTCCTCGTTTCATATGCGACGATGGCTTCCGGCAACGGTAACATCCCTCTTAAGGGCTCCCTCGCCATGACACTTCGTATTGTAAAAAGATTCAAGGAGATGGGCGGCGTTCTCCATACAAACGCACCTACAAAGAGAGTCATCATCGAAGGCAAGAAGGCAACAGGTATCGAGCTTGAGGACGGCACGATCGTTAAGGCTGATGAGGTTATCACAGCTGTAGATACTAGATTCCTCTACGGCAAGCTCATCGACGAGAAGTACATGCCCAAGGAGCTTCGCAAGGCTTATACAGACAGCCAGGCTTACCCTGTAACAAGCGGCTTCCAGATAGCTTACGCTATCGACAGCAATTTCTCCGGCGAGGACACAATCTTCTTCGAGTGCGATCCGATCAAGATTGGCGACAGAACTTTCACAAGAATGTCCGTTAAGTCTTACGCTTACGACAAGTCTTTCGCACCCGAGGGTAAGACAGTACTTCAGGCTAACGTGGTTCAGACAGACGCTGACTATCTTTTCTGGGAGAGCCTTTCCAAGGAAGAGTACAAGGCAAAGAAGGATGAACTCGCTTCTGAGATGACAAAGAGGATCGTTAAGGAGTTCCCTGAGCTTGAGGGCAAGATCGAGCTTCTCGATTGCTGGACACCTCTGACGTATAATAGATACTGTAATGCATACCACGGTTCTTACATGGGATTCGTTACAACGGTCGGCAACAAGCAGATGAGATTTAAGGGCGTCGTTAAGGGCGTAGACAATCTCTTCATCGCAGGCCAGTGGGTAATGAGCCCCGGCGGCCTCCCGATCGCAGTAGTTTCCGGTAAGTTCGCGGTACAGAGAATTCTTAAGAGAGACAAGAGAAGCATCGAGATCTGAGGCTTAACATGACGCGAAAAGAACAGAAAGAAGAGAGACGTAAAGCCATACTTATGACGGCGCTGAACCTTTTCGTAGAGAAGGGGTATTACGACACCAAGATCACAGACATCGCTGCGGCGGTGCCGATGAGTACGGGACTGATGTTCCACTACTTCGAGTCTAAGGAGGTGCTCCTGCTCGAGCTCGTGAAGATGGGTGCCGAGGGAACGCAGGCTTTAAGCTCGGGTCCCGCTGCGCAGGCGATGGCAGACCTTCCGGCGGACCAGTACCTCAAGGGCTTCCTGCAGCAGATGTTTTCGTTTGCCAATGAGCAGCCGTGGGTCTTCAATATGTTCGTACTCATGGGACAGGTAAGACGTAACGGCATGCCCGAGGAGGCACGTAAAGTCGCGATGGCCGTTAACTCCATAGACTTTACTGCAGCGCTCATCGCGCGCGGACAGATGGACGGCGTCTTCCGTGCAGGCGACCCGATACTGATGTCGAGATGCTTCTGGGCGTCCGTTCAGGGCATCATGGAAGAGATGGCTATGGACAGGGAGATGGAAGCTCCGGATCCTGAGTGGATAGTCTCGATATTGAAAGCTTAAAGAGAGCAAAGGATTAATTGTGACCTCCATAAACGATTCCCGTCTTAATTGGTGAGACACGTTTATGGAGGCTTTTTATATGAAGAGAAGTATATGTTCTATATTATCAGTTGCAATGATGCTGTCCGCGGTTACAGGCTGCTCGCAGACGGTTTCCGAGACAGAGGCTGATGAAATATCTGAAGTTGAGTCCGCGGTTGAGACTGCTTCAGGCGACAGGATCATTCCTTTCCTCGGCGGATATACACCTGACGAATGGACACCTGAGTACAACGAGTATCTGTATGGTTTCATAGACCTGGATGGAAATGTTATATATGAGCCGGTCTTTGACAGCTATACATACAGCGATGATGCGGATGCTTATATCGTAAAGGGTGATGAGAACGGAGTTATCAAGTACGGAATTCTCACGGCGGATGGTGAGAATTTTACAGGACTTATCTATGACGGCGCATGGAAGACGACTGGTGAAGATGATCTTTGTTTCTTCGTATCGACTGTTGATGGTGATGAGATTACAGTAACAAGTATCGATTCCAATCTTGAGATGCTCGATGTGAATACGATCACTTTAGATCCGGACGCACTTCCGTTTGATATTGAGACATCAGAAATATGCGTTCAGTATCTTAGAGAAGGCAGAGCGGTAATAACTGACAACAGTGTGTTCTACAACATGCGTTATATCGTTGATACAACTACAGGCGAGGTTATCTATACGGAACCCGGATTTGCTGATGCTAAGATCTTCGGAGACGTTATTGTTGAACAGGATGTTAGCGGCCAGGGCATCGTTGTTTACGATATGGACGGTAATGTTTTGATCGATGATATCGAGGCTTATTCCGGTCAGATTAACGATGACAGCTACATGGTTCTCGAGGATGGAGATCTTAATATCTACGATACATCATGGCATATAAAGACCTCTATGTTTGTTGGCGAGAATGCGGTAGCGATGACTTCATTCGGCAATATCGCTGTATGTGTGAACGGCAGCTCGAAGCTGTACGACCAGAATCTTCAGTACATCTGTGATGTTGATAACCTTGATCTTAATGAGGGACTGTATCTTAGAGATTTCCACGGCTTCGGTCAGGGTGACATGTTCTTTCACGCACTCTATTCTACAGACGAGATCATCAACATGAACACCGGTGCACGTATGGCAGAAGAGGACGGTTTCTTCTCTTCATTCGAGGGTGGATATATCATCTCTGATAACGTAAGCAACGGCAATGATCCGGTTAAGAGATGGAGAGTTTATGACGGTAACTTCAATCTCCTTTTGGATGATAATGGCATGGCAGAAATCGTTGTGGATAAGATCACAAATGATGTTTATGTTGTTAGTCTTGACGGGGATACAATGACTGTTTATTCACTTCCCGACGGCGAGGTTCTCTTCGAGACTACTGACTACAGTTCAAATTATCTGTATGCATATGACGGTATGTTCTACGGTTCGGATACCAATACGACATTCCTTCTTAACAGCGACGGAGAAGCCGTATTCGAATACGAAGTAGGCAATGCGTAAGAGTTATATTAAGATAATGAGGTGACTAAGTATGTTGAATGGTTTCTTGTATATTGCGTAACAGGTTGGCTCTATGAGTCGATCTGGTGTGCCATGATCGATGAGAACGGCGGCTTCATTAACCGCGGATTCCTCTACGGACCATGGCTTCCGATATACGGCTTCTCGATGCTCATAATCATGTGTGTCATCTGGAAGTTTAAGATCAAGAAACCATTCTTCATTTTTCTTACAGGAGCAGTATTATCAACAACAGCCGAACTGATCGGCAGCTACTTCATGGATTGGCTGTGCGGAGGTTTTCTGTGGAATTATTCGAATTTCTTCATGAACTTCCAGGGCCGTATCGCTTTGAAGCCTGCCATCATGTTCGGTCTTCTTATATTAGGCGGCGTGCTTGTAATCCATCCCAAGATGACCGCGCTTCAGAAGAAGTATAAAGACTCGATCGTCCACAAGATACTGTTTGGTATTGTCACTCTTGCCTTCGTGGCGGATCTGGCCATAAGCCTGATTGTTAAGACGTGACGAAGATGTTATAAAATACTTTTATGAAGCTTCGAAGGAAACTGTTCTCTACAAAGGACCCGTACGACCTCAGTAAGGATGAGTTGTTTATTGGTGCCTGCAAAGAGAACTGGTCCTATCTGGTTTCTCACTGTGAAGACTACAAGAAGATAAGTGACGGTCTTGGGGTTAAGTCTGTCGACGACATTAAATCCCCCGAAAACCTTCCTATAATTCCCACCATGTTTCTTAAGCAGCACGACATGAGGTCGGGCGCATACATAGCATCAGCAACTTCTTCCGGTACAAGCGGAAACTTCAGCACCATAAGATTCGATCTTGGAGGACTGTGGGCCGACCTTAAGATGGCGCTTAACATGTCTACCTATCACAAGATACTCTCGCCCCGTCCGTGCAGATACATAGTCATGGGCTACAAGATGCACAGAGGTAACAAGACCGCCATCGCGAAGACCGCTTTCCTTACTACGCTCCTTGCTCCTGCCATAAGCCGCAAGTATATCCTTAAGTTCAAGGACGGCGAGTATAAGCCTGATTTCGATGGGGTAATGGAAGCTGTGCAGAAGTATGCTAAGGGCAAGATTCCGGTGCGCTTCATGGGCTTTCCGGCATACACTTTCTTCCTGCTGCAGATGCTCGATGAGAAGGGCATTAACGTGACGCTTCCTAAGCACTCCAAGATCCTTCTCGGAGGCGGGTGGAAGCAGTTTTACAAAGAAGCTGTCGATAAGCAGACTTTCTATAAGCTCGCGAAGAAGGTTCTCGGTATAGATGAAGAGAACATAACCGAGTACTACGGTGCTGTCGAGCATCAGATACTCTATACGCATTGCAAGAATCATAACTTCCATGTGCCTGTATTCAGCAAGATCGTAATAAGGGATCCTGATACACTCGAGCCCACCGGTAAGGATCAGATAGGACTCATGAATCTCATCACTCCGCTTCTTACGGCTACGCCGGTTCTGTCTATCATGACGGATGATCTGGGCGTGCTTCATGACGGCAGTAAATGCGGGTGCGGCATAGAGGCGCCGTACTTCGAGATAATCGGACGCGTTGCTCCGAGCGAGATCAAGACTTGCGCAGCTGGTGCGGCAGATATATTGAACGGAGCGGGCAAATGATACTTTACGCAGGGAAGACATACGACAGTTCAGAGCAGAACAGACTTCTTGATGAACTTAAGGACAGGATACCCGAGACTCTTGCCAAGGAGCCTCTTGCTCCCGATGTCGTCATCGATGCGATAGATAAGCTAAGGCAGGATACTCTCGCGGGTAAGTTCGATGAGCTTCTGATTAATCTCCCTCAAGATGCAGTTGAGTCGTACAAGGCTCAGGCTGCGGTACTGTTGTCCAAGGACATGCTCCGCTTAAAGCTTAAGACTGAGCTCCAAGATACATCTGATTATGAGACAGATGGCGCTGAAGGCTTCTCGCGCATCAAGGTTAAGACTATGCCTTTGGGCGTCATACTTCACATAGCTGCAGGCAACATGGATTTCCTTCCCGCGTACTCACTTGCAGAAGGACTTCTTACAGGCAACATAAACATACTTAAACTGCCGTCTGCGGATGACGGCTTATCTCTTAAGCTCATCATGCAGCTCATCGAGTATGAGCCGGAGCTTACGGACTACATTTATGTCTTCGACACGCCTTCTTCTGACGTGTACGGCATGCAGAAGATGGCCTCGCTTTCTAACGGTATCAGCGTGTGGGGAAGTGACATCGCTATCGATGCCGTGCGCAAGATGGCGCCTACCGGAGTAAAGCTAATCGAGTGGGGACAGAAGCTTGGCTTCTGCTACGTCTCACATCTCGAAAAGCAGTCGAACGCAGACGAGGAGCTCGTGGCTCTTGCCGAGCACATCGCGAATACGAAGCAGCTCTTGTGCAGCTCGTGTCAGGTGATATACATCAACAGTGAAAGCGAAGAGGAGAAGAAACTTTTTGCGCAAAGGTTCGCGCCGCTTCTTGAGGAGGCTGTGGGCAAGAATAAGACGGACGAGATTGGAGTTCGCGCGAGGGATACGCTCGTAAGTTATACCGCGAGACTTAAGGGTATGCTCGGCGAGGAAGAAGTATCAAGCGATGTGATCAAGAAGCGCGGATGCAGCGTGATCATCTCGGATAACAGCAAGCTTGAGTTGTCTCCCATGATGTGTAATGTGCTTGTGAAGAATCTTCCGGAAGATAAGCTTACTAAAGTGCTTATCGAGAGTAAAAACTATCTTCAGACGGCGGGGCTTATATGCCCTGATGAGGAGCGCGGTCGGCTTACTGATGCGCTTTTAAGAAGCGGTCTTATAAGAGTTACAAAGGGCGGCAATATGAGCGCGTATTTCCCCGGTGAATCACACGACGGCGATTATGCGTTAAGACGATACATAAGACATGTGAATATTGAGTTGTAACCTTCAAAGTGTGATATTATTATTTACCGAGGGAAAAAATATGGATAGATATTTTAACAGGGAAAAACTCAAGGGATCTAATAAGTTTCTCGTTATGTGTTACGTCTTGTTCGGCGTGATACTGTTACCTTTGATCATAATTCTGATCGCAGGTATTCAGGAAGGCGAGACTCATATGATCGTAACTGCGAGCATTCTTTTGACGATCCTGACTGCGGAGTTGGTATTCTTTATTTTGGTCATTAAGAAATCAAACCGTGCCAAGAGATATGCGCCTATCTTCGAAGAGGATCATGACGGAATTCTCACATATAAGCGTATCGACGAGATGACAGGCTACGGCGTTGAGCGAATCAAGAAGGACGTAAATTGGCTTCTTCAGGCAGGCTATCTTCAGAATGCAGTTGCCGATGAAGAGAAGGTAATCTTGCTAAGAGAGAATGAGTTCATCAATATAACATGCCCTACATGCGGAGCGTCGAATGAGATTAGGATCGGAAGCTCTAATAAGTGTAAGCACTGCGGTTCGTACTTAAGGAGAGTATGACATGTATAAGAACAATAACAGATACACAAGTACTTTGGTCTGGTCCATATTGGGACTTGTATTCGGTATCGGACCGGCTTTGCTGTGGGGATTCTTTCTGTTGGCATTCATCCTTGATGGAAGTTTTGAGATTTCCGTTATCGTATTCTCTTCGTTCTTCCTTGCCATCGGTGTTCTCTTTACCGTGCTGGGAATTAAGGGCCTGTCATCGATACTCGTAGTGGCATTCTGCAACAGGATCTTCGAGCAGGATCCGGACGGAATCATTGAGATGGATTCCGTTCTTGCCAAGAAGGGCGCGAAGAAGGGTTCTTCCTACGAGAGAAGAGTAATCCGCGCTGTAGAGAAGGATTATTTTAACAAGCTGACTTATGACCGCACATACAGAGTGTTCGAGCTGTCAGACCGCGTTAACAATATGGAAGATTACAAGAATCGCTTCATCGGAAAGAACTGCCCCAACTGCGGTGCACCTCTTAAGATTAAGAAGGGATTTTCCGTTATCTGCGATAAGTGCGGCCAGGAAGTAAAGGCTTAAATTACAGCTCCATTAATCTGTTGAACAGCTCTCTGGGAAGCAGCGGCTCCTGATCCTGATTAGGCTTTCCGAACTCGAGCTTGGGGAAGACATATGTAGGTTCGTTGATCTTAACCTCGATGAACTGCGGTCCTTCCTGAGCGAACAGCTTCTCATCGATATCACTAGCGTCTTCCACACAAGAGTAAGGAATCTTGTATGCACCTGCGATCGCACCGAAGTCAGGGACCGTATAGCCGCCTGAAGGGATCGTCTGCACATAGTTATTGTCGAAGTACATCTCCTGGAAGTGACGTATCATGCCAAGAGCACAGTTGTTAAAGAGAATGATCTTAACCGGGATATTCTCGCGTGCGATAGTCTGGAGCTCCTGGATGTTCATCTGGATTCCGCCGTCGCCTGAGAAAGAATAGACCTCACGACCTGAAGCGAGTGCGCATCCGATGGCGGCAGGCAGTGAATAACCCATCGCGCCGTGGCCGCCGGAGAAGAAGATTCTCTGATCAGCTTTTACGTTGAAAGACTGAGCGACCCATACCTGATTCTGACCGACGTCAGTCGTGATGACAGAGCCTTCAGGGATCATGTCGCTTATCTTCTGAACCAACTTGTTCGGAAGCTTGTTATCGATATCCTTAAGCTCGTCACGGATCGTATCGCAGACGTTGTTCCACTCGTTTACGGGTCGTGCCTGAATCGTGAGCATCGCCTTGAGAGCATCCTTAACATCAGCGTTGATCTGTATCTCATCTTCGTGAGCCTTAAGGCTTAACTCATCCTTATCAATCTCGACTCTTACTATGCAGGCATCAGGTGCGAATGCCGATCTGTTGGCTCCGATCTGACGAACGTCGAGACGCGCTCCGAGACTTATGACAAGATCGCTCTTTGCAGCGATGAAGTTCGCGGTGCGGCTTCCGTATGCACCTATGAAGCCGTAAGAATCCTTGCAGATATCGACGGCGAGCATGGTGGTGATAACGGGAATGCTAAGATGAGCTGCGACTTCGTTAAGAAGCTTTACGGCACCTGCTGTCTTTATTCCGGATCCTGCGAGGATTACCGGACGTGAAGAAGCGCCGATCGCATCGAGAAGCTCATCGAATGAAGACTCCGGTTCTGTCTCGTGAGGAGTGAATCCTTCGAGCATATCGGGATCTATATCCGCACGGAAGATGTCCATGGGAATGTCCAGAAGGACAGGTCCCTTACGGCCTTTCTGTGCTATGTGGAAAGCCTGCTCCAAGTGGAAGCGAAGCCTGCTGGCGTCAGTGATCCTTACTGCATATTTCGTTACGGGCTTAACGATGGAAACGATGTCCGTTTCCTGAAAGCCTCTCTGCCTTACACCGAGGTCGCCCTTGGATTCGAATGTGTTTACCTGGCCCGTGATGAACAGGGTAGGGGTAGAGTCGAAGTAAGCGTTGCAGATGCCTGTAATAAGGTTTGTCGCACCGGGACCGGACGTCGCGTAAGCAACACCGACCTTGCCTGTAGTCTGAGCATAGCCGCAAGCCGCGAAGGCCGCGCCCTGCTCGTGATAAGTAACGTGGGAACGTATCGAAGACTTGCTTAACGAGTCCATCAGATGCGTTACCATGCCTCCGGGGTAACCGAAGACATCGGTAATGTTCTGCTTTTCTATAAACTCAACTATGTAGTCTGAAGCCTTCATACGGTCTTATCTTAACATACGGGTATTACAGCCCGAAAAGCTCCTTTACAGCATCCTTGTTAACCTCGGCACCGATGACACAGAGCTTGCCTGTAACGTCAGCAGCACCTGTTCTGATATCGGATTCGCCCGGAACATAGTCGAAATGTATCCACTGTCCGTCTTCGCCGGCAACGATACCCTTTGCACGGAGGATAGTGCCGTACTTGGAATTCTCATCGAGCGCTTCGAGGGCAGCCTTGATACCGTCCTGAGTGAACTTTCTTGAAGTCTCGAAGCCAATGGAATCGAAGACATCGTCAGCGTGGTGGTGATGATGGTCTTCGCCGCAGCAGCAGTGATCATCGTGATCGTGGTGGTGATGCTCGTGCTCGTGGTCATGATCGTGATGCTCGCCGCATACAGGGCAAACGTCATCGTCATCATCATGGTCGTGTTCATCGTGGTCGTGATCATGGTCATGATCGTGGTGGTGATGGTGATGCTCATGCTCTTCAGCTTCAGCCAAAGCAGCAGCCATATCAGCAGCGGTAAGAGGATTCTCGATCGCATTGAGGATCTGAGCTCCGGAAAGCTGCTCCCAAGGTGTTGTGATTATCTGTGAATGATCGTTGACCGCCTTGATGAGTTCTACAGCCTTGTCGAGCTTCTCCTGCTTGATGTCGGATGTTCTCGAGAGGATGATCGTGCCTGCGTACTTGATCTGATTCTCATAGAACTCGGAGAAGTTCTTGAGGTAAACCTTGCACTTGCTTGCATCGATTACTGTAACTGTTCCGCAGATCTCTGTGCCTTCAATATTCTTGATCGCAGCAACTACATCAGAGAGCTTACCGACACCGGAAGGCTCGATTACGATGCGGTCAGGGTGGAAACGATCGATAACATCCTGAAGTGCTGTTCCGAAGTCGCCTACGAGTGAGCAGCAGATGCAGCCGGAGTTCATCTCAGTGATCTCGATGCCTGCCTCCTTGAGGAAGCCTCCGTCGATACCGATCTGTCCGAACTCATTCTCGATCAAGACGATCTTCTGCTTGTCGTATCCGTCAGCGATGAGTTTCTTGATAAGTGTTGTCTTTCCTGCTCCGAGGAATCCGGAGAAAACGTCTACTTTTGTTGCCATAATATGTGTCCTTCCTAATTTGAATCGTCTTTAACTGAAATAGATGATCTCTGTTTCAGGTTTGCTTGTGATCGCATACTCGATTACCTCGAGACACGGTACCTGTATCTTCTGCCCGTCGGGCTGCTTGTCTTCAAAGTATCTTACTGTGCCCGTAACCTTGAGCCACATTCCTACGGGGAAATTGGGCTTCACCTGATAGAAGCACAAAAGGTGGATCTGTCCTATGTCGGCTGAGCAGCATGTGTATGCCTGTCTCTGAAGAACGAAAGCCTTGTTCTTCAAGTCACGGAAAGTCATTGCCTGACCTGTAAGCTTTACCTTCTTGCCGTTATATCTTGCTACGTTGTCGAGAGCATCCGTCCAGAACAGACCGAAGTCATCGGGTGTGATCTCGCATACATCCTGGGAAAGGTCGTAGGGAAGATAGTTGCCGATATCAAGAAGCTTGTCTTCCTTATCGAGGAAGGTGAGGTTCATGCCGGGGTTAACGGACTTAACGGAACCTCTGAGCTTGGGGATGTTGTTTACTTCAGGATCAACTCTGTTGAAGATGGCAGTGTCGCAGAAACGGAAGTAATCTGCGAAGAATGTCTGCATGTTTCTGTAGTACTCGCTGTATGTTGTAGCATCGATGACTACTACTGCTGCGGCAAGCGCCCATCTTTCAGGAACATCCACCTCATCGAAAAACTTTGACGGGGAAACGGATCCGTTCCACTCAATGAAAAGCACATCGGGCTTGTGCTCTGCTTCGATCTTGAACATGAGGTCGCGGTTAACTTCAGTTGTTTCCTTAGTAATGATGGGAGGAACTTCGTCCGGGAACTTGATGTCGTCGTACTCAACATCGCCGTCCTCTGTAGTGAGGATTACGATCTTCTTACCTCTGAAAGCGTCGTTAGTAGCCCATTCTCCGATAACAGTGGTCTTGCCGCTGTCGAGAAATCCCGTAAAAAAGTAAACAAGACAGTCTTCCATAGAAACCTCCATCTAACTTGCGAACTTTATTTTCACGCGCGCGAAAGTCTTTTACAAGTAGCAATTGTATGAAAATTATGAACCGCAAGTTCCTGCTTGTGATAGAATCTGTCCTATGAAAAGGATAATCATCGAGCCGCCCCAGCAGTATATTGAGCAGGGAAGAAAGCTTCAAAGACAGCTTGAGAACGAAGCCGACAAACAGGTCGGTCGTTTTTGTCTGTTCGAATTGAATAGCTTAAAAAGGCTTCACGATTATCTTTATTCACCGTTTATGGATCACCTTATGGTTGCTGTTACGAGCACCGGTAACTTCGGACTTATTTGGATATTCATAGCACTTGCTCTGATGGTTCAGGATACTCCGAGAAGACAGACCGGATATAGCATGCTCATCGCACTTTTGATGTGCATCACGATAGGTAATCTCATCATCAAAAATGTCGTAAAAAGAAGCAGACCGTTCTTCCACAAGAACTATAAGCTTCTCATCAAACAGCCATGGGATTATTCATTCCCGTCAGGTCATACATTAAGTTCTTTTGCAGCTGCTACCGTACTGTTCTCGCTGAATCAGAATGTAGGTGTTCTTGCGATCATTTATGCCTCGCTGATAGCTTTATCGAGGCTTTATCTTCGAGTTCATTTCTTTACCGACGTGTTCTTCTCGATGTTTCTTGGAACAGGCTTAGGCATCCTTGCAGTTAAGGCATATGAGACGCAGTTTTTCGGACTTATTTGATACAACAAAGCCTTTGGTGGCGCTGTCTCCGATGGCGGGATTTTCCTGTGTGACTTACAGGGGAATCTGTCATGGCATGGGTTCTGATTACGCACCTACAGAGCTTACCAGTGCAAGGTCAATTGTAATGAACGGAGTAACCAAAAGTTATCGCTTCATGAGGATAGATCCCGAGAGCGAAGGAGTTACTTGCATACAGCTTTTCGGTAATACCGTGGAGGACTTTACCGAAGCCATGAAGATAATATGCGAGGATGAGCTTTTATCGCGTGTCGACATCTTTGACATCAACATGGGGTGTCCTGTTGCAAAGGTAGTGAAGACCGGCGCGGGATCGGGACTTATAAGGACTCCGGAACTTGCGGGGAAGATCGTAGAAGAAAGCCGCAAGACAGCGGAAGCTTTAGATAAGATCCTCACGGTAAAGACGAGAATCGGTTTTGACGATAACGATAATAACGGTCCGCTTTTCGCAAAGATGTTAGCATCGTGCGGGGCGCAGGCTATATGCGTTCATGGCAGAACAGCAAAGCAGATGTATGCGGGTAAAGCTGATTGGAATGCCATCGCTAAGATGCGTGAAGCCGTTGCAAATGAGGGAGTATATTTCTTCGCTAACGGCGATGTTACTGACGGAAAATCAGCAAGAGAGATTCTTGATGTTACGGGTGCGGACGGTATCATGATCGGACGTGCCTCATGCGGTAATCCGTGGATTTTCCAAGAGGTTAAAGATTATCTTTTCGAGGGCAAAAACAGTCACGAAAAAAACACATTGGAAAAGCCTACATTTAAAGAAAAATGTGATATGCTTTTAACTGAACTTGACGGAAGAATAAAGGAAGTCGGCGAGCATACCGCAGTGACAGAAATGCGAAGCGTTATGCCGCAGTATATCAAGGGCTTCCCAGGAGCCGCCAAAATGAAGGTGGATCTCTGCCGTGCAAGCACCATGACGGAGGTAAGACAGATTCTTGATAGCTGTCTGAGAGAAGGAACGAATGGTAATTGATGATTTTTTCATTGCGATCATTCTTATTGCCGGTTTGATTGTAGGATTTGCAGGAATCAATATTTATCGTTATGCGGTAATTGCGATGAGCGGTGCGGGCGGATATATGCTCGGCAGCATCGTTTGTAAAAATTTCCTGAATGGTATGGTCGGTGAAGGTATATTCAGAGAAAGTAATACTTCATCAGTAGATTCATTCGTTATTGCAGTGTTTGTACTCGCAGGTATCGGTCTTGCATTCGCATTCTATAACATCATGGGTGCAGTTACGGCAGGTATCGGTTCAGCATTTATCTTTGCAAGAATTGCCCAGGTATTCATGGGTCTTGATGTGATGACAATGATGGTAGCTGCATGTATCGGCGCGATCATAGGAGCAACACTCGGATACCTTGCAGTTAAGGCTAACGGATGGCCGATGATCATATTCACTGCACTGTGCGGAGCAAGAATGGCAAGTTATACGGGTGCTTTGTATCTCCGTAAGACCGCAATTGCATCAACAATAGCAAAACCTGTGATCGGATATGTGCAGTCCACGTTCCCTGATCAGGCTCTCAGAGTAAGCTTATCCATTGAGTTGTTTATAGTTCTTACAATTCTGGGAATCGTTGTGCAGTCTTTCCTTAGAGATGACTAATTTCGTCACGAAAAATTATTAATTTTGACGTTGATTATTAACGACCAACTTGTTATCATTCACTTATCGAAGGAAACTTCGATTGATTAAGACAATTTTCTATATCTATCCCTTATTCCATGTTGAGGGCATCTCGAGCAACAA
>CAMJGB010000006.1 GCA_946405115.1 uncultured Clostridia bacterium
GTCTGCGGAGGTGATCCTTGCGGAAAGATCCACACACCCCTGTTCCTTCAGATACGGGATGAGCTCGGCGGCACGGTCGGCGGGAACGACCGCCTCCGAGACCTGCTTCATTTCCTGGACCTCAGATAAGCCTTGAAGACCGCCGACTTCGAGAACGGTTCTTTTGACAGCATATTGAATGACTTTACTGAAGGACAGGCCGGAGTCGTTACGTTTACTTATAACGATGTCCGCGAGACATTAAGCTACGTTCCTGTAGAAGGAACGGACTGGATGCTTACATACCTTATCCGTGAGACCGTTATTGCAGAGAAGATAAGTAACGTATCCGACAGCATTATCCTTCGAAGCCTTCTGCAGTCTGCGCTTGCTGCGGTAGTGCTTATCGGAATGTTCATATTCATCATCTATCAGATAAGAAAGAATGCCAACCTTGCCATAGCTAAGGAAGCATCTGATGCCGAGAACAGAGTTAAGCAGGAGCAGATGCAGGAAAGACTCTCGCTGCAGGCTAAGCTTCTTGAAGAGGAGAAGAAGAGAACTCAGCAGGACAGCATGATCACTGCCATGTCAGCTGACTACCGAAGTGTTTACTATGTAGACCTCGATAACGATGAAGGTGTCTGCTACAGAGGGGATCCTAAGGATAAAGATCAGACTAAAGAAGGAA
Organism: uncultured Clostridia bacterium; assembly: GCA_946405115.1. Taxonomy (GTDB): domain Bacteria; phylum Bacillota; class Clostridia; order Saccharofermentanales; family Saccharofermentanaceae; genus Saccharofermentans. Next base: position 671 of record CAMJGB010000006.1, read on the forward strand.
TTACTTTTCCGTATTACGAGAGATTTAAATGGTACGCGGATCACTCGATCGATGAGAATTACCGCGAAGGATTCTTAAACTTCATAGATCCTGATACTATCCGTGAGGGCCTTTCGAAGGAGCCTATCCTTGCTTACCGTTATCTTGCAAGACGTAACGGCAGGGAATACTACGAGATGATCCGTGTCGCGGGTGTAAGAACTCTCGATAAGAGAGAGGATCATCATGTTCATGCAATAGGATTGGGCTTTACGGTCATCGATTCTGAGATGAGACAGAACATGGCCCAGCAGCAGGCATTGGGTGATGCCCTTGCTTCTGCGGAGCAGGCCAACAAGGCGAAGACTGCTTTCCTTTCTAACATGAGCCATGAGATCAGAACTCCTATGAACGCGATCATAGGTCTTGATAACATCGCCTTGAACGATCCCGAGACTCCGGAGAAGACGAAGGAGTACTTAGGTAAGATAGGTACGGCGGCTGAGCATCTTCTCAATCTCATCAATGACATCCTCGACATGTCCAGAATCGAATCAGGAAGAATGATCCTCAAGAACGAGGAGTTCTCCTTTGCGAAGATGCTTGAATCCATAAATACGATGTTCAGCGGACAGTGCTTCGATAAGGGACTCGAGTATAACTGTCACATCACGGGACAGGTCGACGACTACTACATCGGCGACAACATGAAGCTCAGGCAGATCCTGATCAACATCATAAGCAATGCGGTCAAGTTCACACCTGAAGGCGGTAATGTCGACCTTGAGATCAGAAGGACTGCGCAGTTCGACGACAAGTCCACACTGCAGTTTACTATCTCTGACAATGGCATCGGTATGTCGGAGGAGTTCCTGCCGCATATCTTCGACACGTTCGCGCAGGAGGATGCGACGGCAACAAACAAGTACGGTTCTTCGGGATTAGGCCTCGCTATTACCAAGAACATCGTGGAGATGATGAACGGCACCATTGAGGTTGAAAGCGAAAAGGGCAAGGGCACGACTTTCAGAGTGTCCGTCACGCTTGAGGATTCCGATCACCATGAGGCTTCTGCCCGTGAAGCGGAAGCAATGCCTGAGACTATCACGATACTTGTAATAGACGACGATCCCATTGCCTGCGAACATGCGAAGCTTGTCATGGAGAAGGCGGGCATTAAGACCGAGATTGCTTCTTCTGGACCTGAAGGCATAGAGATGGTTAAGCTTCATCATGCAAGAAGAGAACCCTATAACCTCATTCTCGTTGACTGGAAGATGAACGAGATGGACGGTGTCGAGACCACAAGGCAGATAAGGTCTATCGTAGGCAACGAGTCCGCGATCATTATCCTTACCGCATATAAGTGGGACGATGTTCTTGAGGAAGCAGTGGAAGCCGGTGTCGACAGTTTCCTTGCAAAGCCGCTTTTCGCTACGGTTGTGCTTGAAGAGTTTAAGTCGGCGCTTAAGAGGAGACTTGAAGCTAACGGCAAGGCGGAACCCAAGAAGCTTGAGGGGCACAGGGTGCTTATTGCCGAAGACGTGGAGATCAATGCCGAGATCCTTAAGAAGCTCCTTGAATCAAGAGGTATTGAATCGGATGTGGCACAGGACGGAAAGATCGCAGTAGAGTGCTTCACGTCCCATCCTAAGGGATATTATTCCGCGATACTTATGGATATGCGCATGCCTGAGATGGACGGTCTTGAGGCTACACGTGTGATTCGTGCGACAGACAGGGAAGATGCGAAGACAATCCCGATAATCGCTCTTACTGCAAACGCATTCGATGAAGACGTTCAGAGAAGCTTACAGGCGGGCCTTAACGCTCACCTCAACAAACCCATTAAGCCTGATGTGCTCTTCGAGACTTTGGAGAATCTCATCAAGAATGAGAAAGGTGGTACTGATGGAGAGAAATAAGATTTACGTAAACGGTAAAAGACGCATACTGGTTGCTGACGACGAGTTCATCAACCGTGAGATGCTCGAAGCCATCCTTAAGGATGAGTACGAGGTCATTAAGGCGGAAGACGGCGCGATTGCTTATGACGTTGTAAAAGAGAATAAGAACACGCTCTCGCTCATAATGCTCGATCTTATAATGCCGAACCTTAACGGCATGGAACTTCTCGCGAGACTGAAGGAGGATTCCGAACTTAAGAGCATACCTGTAATCGTTCTTACGTCTGATCATAAGTCGGAGGTCGAGAGCCTTCATAAGGGAGCAGCTGACTTCATCCCGAAGCCTTATCCGGAACCTGATGTAATCAAGGCTCGTGTCCGCCGTTTGATCGAGCTTTCTGAGGACCGTCAGATCATAAGCGCGACGGCAACGGATAATCTTACGGGCTTGTTCACGACAGAGTATTTCTACCGCTACGGCGAGCAGTGGGATAAGTATCAGCCTGACAAGAAGATGGATGCGGTATGTATCGATATTAACCACTTTCACATCATTAATGAGAGATTCGGCATGACCGCCGGCGACCATATTCTGCAGATATTAGCAGACCGTCTTCTGGAGATATTCCCTACGGATGACTGTCTCGTTTGCCGTAAGACGGCGGATACGTTCCTCATATACTGTCCGCATCACGAGGATTATCAGAATATCGTTGATAAGATCGACGGCATCGTTACCGACATCGCGGCTTCCATCAAGATACGAGTCGGCGTTTATCCTTGTTGTGACAAGAACCTTGAGATACAGTCGCGCTTCGACAGGGCGAAGATAGCTGCAGATAAGATCCGTAATAACTACAGTGTGCCGGTAAGCGTCTTTGATGAAGGCTTGCTTAAGACGGAGCTTTATGCTGAGCAGCTTGTGGAGGAGTTCCCGAATGCGATAGAGGAGGGGCAGTTCCAGGTTTACTTCCAGCCTAAGTTCAATATTGAAGGGGATAAGCCCGTGCTTTCAAGTGCCGAGGCTCTCGTAAGGTGGTTCCATCCTGAGATGGGCATGATATCTCCCGGCAAGTTTATCCCGCTTTTCGAAGAGAACGGTCTCATTACAAGGCTTGATGAGTATGTGTGGAGCAGTGTGGGAAAGCGGATCGCAGATTGGAAGAGAAGACTCGGGGTATCCGTGCCCGTGTCGGTAAACCTGTCGCGTGCGGAGATGTACGACCCGTCACTTATAAGTAAGCTCGACAACATCATTAATGAGAACGGACTTACTACGGATGATCTCTACCTTGAGATAACCGAGTCCGCTTACGTAAGGGATTCGAGCGAGATCTCGAACGTCGTAAACGAGCTTCAGGAGCACGGTTTCTTCATAGAGATGGATGACTTCGGCTCGGGGTACTCGTCCCTTAACATGATCTCCGAACTCCCGATAGATGCGCTTAAGCTTGATATGTACTTCATCAAGAATGCCTTCTCGAAAAGCCACAACACGAAGATGATAAGCATCGTCATCGACATCGCGGATTACCTCGGGGTGCCCGTTATAGCGGAAGGTGTCGAGACTGAAGAGCAGTATCTTGCGATGAAGGAGTTAGGCGTCGCCGTCATTCAGGGATACTACTTCTCGAAGCCGGTGCCTTCTTCTGAGTTCGAGAAGTTTCTTACGGAAAAAGGAGAACAGGACTAATGATTACGATTGATCTGCTTAAGGAATCGGGTGCAGATGTTGAGAGCGGGCTTTCACGCTGCATGGGTATGGAAGATTTCTATTTGAGCCTGGTGGTAAAGGCGCTTCAGGATGACAATTTCACAGTGCTTAAGGAGAAGATAGGGACGAAGGACTATGATGCCGCATTCGAGGCTGCACATGCGCTTAAGGGGGTTCTCGGCAATCTGTCTCTTGAACCTATGTACACTTCAATCTGTGAGATAACCGAGCTTCTGAGAGCACGAAGTGATGTGGATTATGAACCGTATCTGAAGGCTCTTTATGAGCAGAAGGCGGTGCTGGATGAGGCTTCAAAGTAGTGCTTACAGCGCTTGAGAAGTCTTAAATCTGCTTGATTTTTATACAAAGTGCTGAAAGGATATGAATTTTTCTTTCTTTTTTTACATAAAAGTTACCAATTTTGGCCCAACGTGGCTTATAATTGGATAGAGGTCTGTCCGGGACCTTGCGCACATATATTTATCGGGGGAATATAAATGACACTAGAATCTCTTTATGAAGGTGTGAATCTTCAGGATTACTATATTGGAAAGGTAACGCAGGTATACAGAAGCTGCTCCATCGCACAGATTGATAATCTTGAGCTGATGTCTGACAGAGGCAAGTTTAACAAGTCCTATCGTCCTAACACAATTAACTACTTCGTTATTGTTGATTCGACAGCAGGCCTGTTCCTCGGAGAGGTATTCGAGAATAAGGCATCAAGAAAGAATATCTTCGAGATGTCATCTACAGCTGACGAGAAGCCTAACGATTACCACGAGATCAGTATTGATACAATCGCCATGATGACTCCTGACTCGAATAAGTTCGAGCTTGCAGGCTTTAAGACACTTGGTATCACGGATAACGTATATCTTGCTACTGATGAAGTTTACAAGATCTTCCTGCGCTCTCTTGAGTTCTCCAACGATTCAGAAGAGCCGCTTCCTCCGTTTGCCACATTCCTTAACAGGTCTGAGGCTGACGTTACTTTGAGACCGAGTACATTGTTCAACCGTCATCTTATGTGTATCGGAGCTACTAACAGCGGTAAGTCCACAACGGCTCTCGCTATTCTTGATAAGGTTATCTCCACAAACCGTAAGGCTCTCATCATTGACCCTACAGGTGAGTACAGAAACGCATTCTCCAACGATGAGATCACAAAGCTCACACTTGGTGTAGATACAACAATCTCTCCCGGTAAGATCACCATGGAGCAGTGGGAGAAGCTTTTCGAGACGGAGAGCAGCAGCCAGGGTGCCGTTCTTTCCGAGGCTATCACTTCACTTAGATTCATGAAGAAGATCGGTGAGGAAGGCTACTACTACAAGGTCGGTGAGAACATCGATGAGGTTCAGGAGAATCTCGCTTCCGTTTCCAACGACGATACAGACTTTAACATCGAGCTCCTTCCTGAGCAGATTCAGGCTGAGTCAGTATGTGAGCCTGACAGAGATACAAACTACAACTTCAAGTACTGCTACGACTCTTTGAAGGCTAACTCGAATGCTTCATTCATTCAGAAGATCCAGTACCAGATGACAAATACACGATTCCTTACATTCTTCTCGAATGATCCCGGAATGTATAACCTCCTCGACGTAATCGCAGACTTCGTTCGTCTTCCGGAGGCAAGCCTTTATATCGATACTTCACAACTCGGTGCTGCCGAGGGTATCGGTGGAATGGTAGTCGACCTTGTAAGTAACTTCGTTATCTCACAGGAAGAGATCTGCCCGTTCGTGTTCTTCATCGATGAGGTTCACAGATATGCTAAGTCCAGATATTCCGATAAGGAATTCCACGGCGGACTTACACTCCTCGCAAGAGAGGGTCGTAAGAAGGGTATCTTCCTTTACCTCACAACTCAGAACCCTAAGGACGTATCTCCGATCCTCTTCGGTCAGATAGGTACGATGCTTATCCACAGACTCATGCTTAATGATGAGATCAGTGTAGTTGAGAGCCATCTTGACGATTACGCCATCAAGCATGTTAGAAAGCTTAATCAGGGTGAAGTTATCCTCACGAGCGTTAACTTGCTCCATAACATGTTCATCCATGTTAATAAGAGTGACAGAACGCAGTATAACGAGACACCGCTTCTCTGATCGGCGAGTTCAAAGCAAATCAAAAGGACTGATTCTTACGAGTCAGTCCTTTTTTATTGTTTATGAGATGTTAGTAACGATTCCTACCGAGACGTAATTATTCGCGACGGCGTGTAGGTCCGTTCCTTCGGAGGCTTCCCAGATTCTTTCCGTTATGCCTGTGTAAAAATAAGTGCCGTCGCCGTTGTCTTCAACTTTAAAGCCGTCATTGTAGAATTTATCCATTGCTACGACGCGGTCACGAAGAATACCCTTGCAGTCTTCGAGTTTGCAATCGGGGAAGTTGATGTTCCAAATCTGATTATGCATCAGAGGCTTATCTATGTACTCCTTAAGTAGGTCGTAAAGATAGTGCTCGGTGACTTCGCTTGATTTGAAACTGCCTTGAGATATCGCTATGGCGGGCACGCCGTTGAAGACAGATTCCATTGCAGCTCCGACAGTGCCCGAATACTGGATGTCTGAGGATATGTTGTATCCGTCGTTAATTCCGGACAGAACGATGTCGGGCTTAGGGTCCATAAGTTTCAGTATGCCTGCTCTTGCGCAGTCAGCAGGGGTTCCGCTGCACGAATATGCATTAACACCTTCGACACCGTAGTCGAATTCTTTAATAACCAGGGGTTTGCCGAATATGCAGTGGTGGGAAGAGGCGCTTCTTTGACCGTCCGGCGAGATGACGGTTACATCGCCGAACTTCTTAGCAGTATTGACGAGGATCTTTAATCCCAATGCATCTATGCCGTCGTCGTTTGTGATCAATATCTTCTTGTTCATAAGAAAACCTCTGACTGCATTATAGCAAAGTCAAGATACCCCTTAAATAGTTGACACTTTGTTAATATTTTACGTGATAAAATTTAATTATCTTTTTCTAGGAGGGGACTCTAATATGAAGAATGTTAAGAAGATTATCGCCGTTCTTCTTGCGTCGGTTGTATTCTTTGCAGCTGTTCCGTTCAAGGGGAACAACAATACAGTTTTGGCTGATGTAACTTATGTTGATAAGGAGCAGAAGGTACCTAACTTCATCGACGGTATCAATGCGTTTATCGACAGAATCTATTACATCGCTTTAGGCAGAACCACTGATCCTGACGGAAGGTTCACATGGTTCAACCACATCATCTATGACGGATATACAGGTGCCGACCTCGTAAGAGGATTCCTTTTCTCACCTGAGTTCCTGAATAAGAACTGCACTAATGAAGAGTTTGTTGAGATCCTATATCAGGTAATCCTCGACAGACATGCAGATCCCGAAGGAATGGCTACATGGACACAGGCTTTAAGAGACGGTCAGTCCAGACAGTCAGTCATCGACGGTTTCCTTGGTTCTGTAGAGTGGGCTAACCTTTGCCTTATCTATGGTATTCCTTCCGGAAATACTGCTACACCTTCAATCGCAATTCTTCCTACAGACAGAAGTAGGTCATTTGCTCAGTGGCTCTATTATGCAACATATGCAAGAATGCCCGGTGATCAGGACATTCACGACTGGGGCACACAGCTTTCCAATCTTCAGTTGAGCGGAACAGATCTTGCACGTCAGTTCTTCTTCAGCCCTGAGATCAATAACTTGAGCAACTATGACTTCCTTGTAAGACTTTACAGATCTGTTCTCGACAGAGAGCCTAACGGTGACTTCGATTCCTGTCTTGCAATGCTTAATAACGGCACAGTAACACGTGAGTCCGTATTTGTAATGGCTACTGAATCTGTACAGTGGGCACAGACATGCGGCGGCTTTGGTCTCTTGAGATAAGGCAGAACGTATAACTTTTTGTAAAGCAGAAGCTGCGGGTCCTCCCGCAGCTTTTTTATGTTATCATTTATGAGGTTTAACCCTTTTTATTATTATATTTATAGGTGGTTGTATGAGTAAATCGAATACTGGACTTAAGTCATATCTTAAGTATTTGGGTTATTTGTTTGTTGCATTCATCATCGGGTATCCTCATTTTGTTCTCGCAAGATTTACTATCCCAGGAGCGGATGATTTCTCATGTGCGAATGCTGTAGCTGGTTATCGTGAGACTCACAATTTCTTAACTTCAGCAATCCTTTATGCAAGAGACGTCTACCAGAACTGGCAGGGAACATATACGGGTGAGATCATCATGGGTCTTGAGCCTTCCGTAAGGGAGTCATTCTTCGGAATCAGACTTATCATGCTCGGATGTGTTGCACTCTTCATTCTGTCACTCATCTTCCTTATCTACACTGTCTGCACTAAGTTCTTAGGCCTTACAAGCGGACAGGCAATGACAGCAGGACTTCTTGCTGAGTTCATCGCATTCAACATCTCTTTGACCGGTGAGCTTTTCTCATGGTTCACAGGTGCTGCGGTTTATACATTCCCTTTGATCGCTTTCATGCTATGCGCTTCATTCTCGATCAGAAGCTATTTTGACAACAAGATCGTCTATGCGGTTCTTGCAGCTGTATTCGGTATCATCGGAGCAGGCGGATCTTTGGAAGTAGTAGGATTCGGATGCGCAGTATTCTTCGTTCTTCTTGTTGTTTATACGATCGGCATCAAGAACATTAAGGTTAATATCAAGAAGCTTGCTTTCCTGTATGTGCCTTTTGTACTTACGGTTGCAGGTGCTCTTGTTAATGTTGCAGCTCCCGGCAATTACGTAAGAAGCGAAGCGATCAATCAGGGCCAGGGTGTTTCCATGGAGTTCTACCCTTCGTTCGAGGCGAGCGGGTTTAACCTCATTACTCATATCGGCGGACTTATCACAGCTTATATGCTTCCGCTTGTGCTCTTTATTGTGTTTATCATCTGCATATGTTCCGTATCCAAGGTAGTTATCTCAGGAAAGACTTTGATCGCAAGTGTAGTCGGTGCATTGTTCATCACTATGGTCACAATCTTCCCGGTTATCCTGGGCTATGCTGACTACAATATGGATGCATGGGTTTCAAGCTCAAGAGTCATCTACATGTTCGACTTGTCCATTGTTCTTGTGCTTATTGTTCTTGTATGTGAGATAGCTCTTTACGTTAAGGAACTTCTTAAGAGAAACAACGTATCAGTTAAGGAACAGGCGTATAAGTCAATCATCGTTCTTATTGCTTTGGCACTTCTTTTCTCAGGCGAGATCATCAAGAATTACCAGAACGGCATGAATTACAAGATCATGGATGATCTTAAGAATGAGAGAATGCAGATCGCAGCTGCTCAGATGGCTGATATGTATCACAAGATTGACGATTCCGAAGACGGAACGGACGTTACCCTTGTTGAGCCAGTTCTTCCCGGAACGGTACTTTACATTCCGCTTTATATCGATTATCCTGCATACTTCGCGAATGCAGAAGTAGCTGATTACTATGATGTAAATTCGTTTTCACTATACTGGTGTTAATTTGAGAGGACGTTATGAACAGTAAGACAAAAGAATTTTTGAAGAAAAAGAACATTAACATCTCGGCAAAGACTTACTTTGTCGATGCAATGAGCGGTATGGCACAGGGCCTTTTCGCTTCGCTCCTCGTAGGAACGATCCTGTCCACAATCTCCAAGTACGTCGGTATGATCGACGGTGCTTTCTTTGAAAGATTCGCTCATTTCCTTTCCAAGGCAGGAACAATGTCTTCTGCGATCTCCGGTGCAGCTATCGGCGTAGGTATTGCAGCAGCACTTAATGCTCCGATGCTTGTCATGGCTTGTGCCGCAGCAGTAGGATACTTCGCGAATGCTTATCCCGGACAGCCTTATGCAGCAGGTCCTTTGGGCGTATTCATTGCAGTAATAATCGCAGTTGAACTTGGTAAGGCAATTTCCAAGGAGACTAAGGTAGATATCCTTGTTACTCCTATCGTGACACTCGGCGCAGGTTACCTCGTAGCTTACCTTACATGTCCTGCCATCGCAGTTGCGATGAACTGGCTCGGTGAGTTCATCAACCTTGCTACTACACTTCACCCGTTCGCAATGGGTATCGTAATCTCAGTTGTAGTAGGTATCATTCTTACTCTTCCTATCTCAAGTGCAGCTATATGTGCTTCCATCGGTATTGCTGGTATCGCAGGCGGTGCTGCTCTTGCAGGATGCTGTGCTCAGATGGTCGGCTTCGCCGTTGCTTCTTTCCGTGAGAATAAGTGGGGAGGAATCGTATCCCAGGGCCTCGGTACTTCAATGCTTCAGATGCCCAACATCGTAAGACATCCTCTTATCTGGGTTCCTGCTACTCTCGCAGCAGCAATCACAGGTCCTTTGGCTACAGTCGTATTTAAGCTCGAGTGCAGCAAGGTTTCTGCCGGTATGGGTACATGCGGTCTCGTAGGTCCTATCGGATGCTTCTCCGATATGTCTGCTTCCGGCACTCTTGATGCCAAGGCATGGATCGGAATGGCTGTCGTCTGCATCATTGCTCCTGCTGTTCTTTCCCTCGTTTTCTCAGAGATTATGAGAAAGATGGGATTGATTAAGCCTGACGACATGAAGCTTTAAGAATGGTATAATTATATTGATAATTTACCGCATCGGGAGGTGTCGATATGTCAGTTAAGCAGATTAATGTATTCCTTGAGAATGAACCCGGAAGACTCGCCGAAGTAACGTCGGCTCTTTCAGAGGCACAGATCGACATCAGAGCTGTTTATGTAACAGATTCAACTACTTACGGTATGTTGAGACTCATCGTTAATCAGCCTGACGATGCGAAGATAGTACTTCAGAGCAAAGGCTTTACTGTAAGCATCTCTCATGTAATCGCAGTTGAGCTTAAGGATGTTCCGGGTACGCTTGATAAAGTATTGAGAATCCTGTCGGATAACGGTGTACAGCTTGAGTATCTCTACGCTTTCGTAGGCCGTGCATCCAATGATGCAGTAGTTGTCTTAAGAGTCGACGACAGACCTAAGACAATGGAGATCTTCGAGAAGAACAATATCAAGGTGCTCGATGACAAGGAGGTCTACGGCATCTGATGGGTAATCCCTACAGTATTTATGGTGTCAGTGATGAAGCAGCTTCGCTTGCCTTGAGGGCAGGGGAAGCTGTTCTTCCTGTATTTAAGAAAATTGAACAGACACGTGAGGCTAACCAGCTTCGTGTCATGGAAGCTTTCCGCACACACAAGTTCTCTGATCCGCACCTCGGCATAACAACGGGTTACGGTTATGACGATATCGGAAGAGAGAAGATCGAAGAGATCTTTGCAGATATCATGGGAGCCCAGAAGGCTTATGTGCGTATTCAGATAAGTTCCGGCACACAGGCTATCTCGTCCATGCTGTACGGCATCTTAAGACCTGGCGACACTTTGCTGTCGGCTACCGGAAGACCTTACGATACTTTGGCTTCCACATTAGGTCTTACGGAGAAGACATACGACGGCTCTCTTCGTAACTATGGAATTAATTATGATGAGGTCGAGCTTAACCCCGACGGTACGTTTAAGAGGGAAGAGCTTCTTTCCAAGATAGACGATAAGGTTAAGGTTGTATTCATTCAGAAGTCCAGAGGTTATACAGGCCGCCGTTCGCTTCGTATGAACGATATCAAGGATATTGCCGATGCGGTTCATAACAAGCGCTCTGACATCATTGTTGCAGTGGATAACTGTTACGGTGAGTTCACTGAAGTGGCTGAGCCTTGTTCCTACGGTGCTGATATCTGCGCAGGTTCCATGATCAAGAACCCGGGCGGCGGAATCGCTCCTTCAGGCGGATATATCGCAGGTAAGGAAGACCTTGTTGAGAAGGTAGCTCGTCATATCTCGGCTCCCGGTCTCGGTAGTGAGGTAGGACCTTCACTCGGCTTTAACAGACAGCTTGCACAGGGAATCTTCATGGCTCCTCATGTAGTTGCCGAATGCCTTAAGGGTGCCGTGTTTGCTGCAGCTGCATTCGAGCTTGCAGGCATCAAGACATCACCGTCTTATAAAGAGGAAAGAGGAGACATAGTTCAGACTATCATCTTCAACGATCCCGATAAGTTAGTTAATTTCTGCGGTAAGGTACAAAGCTGCTCGCCCGTAGATTCATTTGTAACACCTGAACCCTGGGATATGCCTGGATATGAGGATAAGGTTGTTATGGCGGCAGGAACTTTTACTTCCGGTGCGACTACGGAATTCTCCTGCGACGGACCTATCAAGCCCCCTTATATCGCATATATGCAGGGCGGTCTTGTATATGAGCAGGTTAAACTTGCAGTGATGAGGGCTTTGTCATAAACTGACTTCGGTATTATTTATGTCAGATAACGAGAACAGACAATGGTTTGAGCGCGAGGACGGCTCTGATAGAAGAAGGGTAGGGGGTAAGAAGCACAGTACCGGTGCTCCTAAGGCTCCTGTCGATCCTTCACGCAAGAAGAGAAATGCCAAGAGGGACACTGTGCCTTCCGGTAAGCGTCCGCCTAAGCCCAACCAGCCTAAGCCTAATCAGTCCAAGGCTAACCAGCCTCAGAAGAGTCAGCAGGGCAAGGGTAAGCCTAACAAGCCCAACAAGGGAAAGGCAACTCCCAGGCCCGAGAAGGCCGCTGATAATAAGCAGAGCGTTAAACCTAAGCCTCAGCAGAAGACTGAGTCCAGGCCGCAGCCTGCAATTCCTCTTAAGGGTGAGCCGGAGCCTAAGTCTAACAAGGCAGCCAAGGCTTCCTCGAATCCTACTCCCAATGAGATAAGGAAGAAGTCTTCAAGGAAGAAGGCACTCGTTAATTCTGCTGTAGCAGTAGCTCTCGTGCTTGCCGGTATCCTTGTGCTGATGTTTGTTGTGCATCACCTTTTCGATTATTTTGCAGTAAAGCCTAACCTCGAGTTCGTTACTAACGGTTCTATCGAGCATACTATCGGCACCCGTGCGATCATTGTAAGAAACGAGGATGTAGTTGTATCGAATCATACGGGAGACTTCGTTACTGAAGCTGCGGAAGGTTCCAGAGTTGCCGCAGGACAGTCGATCGCCATGGTCGTTCCTGCCGATATGCAGGCGGTAGTAGATAACCTTCGTAATACGCAGTCTCAGATATCTGATGTTCAGCAGGAGCTTATCGCGAACGGTTCCGCTGAGGGTGCTGATGTTATCTACAACGATATCGATCAGTCTCTTACTCCTATTATTAATATGTTAAGACTTGATTCTAATGACGGTAACTTAAGTGAGCTGTCTTCTTATTCATCATCCATCTCCGTTCTTCTTAACCAGAGAGAGTTGGAACTTTCAGATCTTAACTTCGATGATGAGAGACTTCGTGTCTTAAGAGCTGATGAGAGAGGATATGAGTCACAGCTTGAGAACAGAGCTTCGGTTATTAATGCACCTGAGCCCGGTATCGTATCATTCAAGCTCGACGGTCTTGAGACTGTATTGAACTTCGAAGTATTGCTTAATGCCGATCCCGGCACAATAGCTGACTATATTGATGATGCTGTAGGTGTAATCACTTCTGACCTTACGGTAGAGGCAGGAGATAACGTTGCAAGAATCGCAAGCAACGAGGAGCAGTACATCGCATGCTTCCTTAATGAGTCTGATGCGCCTTCTTCGGCTTTCGAGATCGGTTCACAGCATACGATCATCGTAGGTTCCGAGGGTCTCAGTATCGGTAAGTGCGTTGTTCAGAGAATCCAGCCTACATCTAACGGCAATTTTCTCGTAGTGTTCTCTACTACGAGATATGTTGAGGATCTTCTTGATGTAAGATCTGCCGATATCGAGGTCGTTATCACGGAGACAAGAGGCATGAGAGTTCCTGTATCAAGCCTTGTAAATCCTGATTACGACCGCGGTGTTGCAACCATGTATATTAATGATCAGGGATTCTGTGCAGAGCTCGGAGTACTCATCGAGGACTACGACCGTGAGTTTGCAATCGTAAGACCCATGGGCGACGGTTCCGTGCCTAACCTGCAGACGGTTTATGTTACTAATCCGGGCTCTGTAAGCCCAGGGGAGCAGGTAAGCTGATCTATGGATTACACGCAAGAGCTTTTCGATATGCTTAAGAGCAACGCCGATAAGGTAAGGCGTAATATTGCTGATGCGTGCCTTGAAGCGGGCAGGGACTCGTCTTCTGTTATGCTCATAGGTGTGTCTAAGGTTTTCCCCGTGGAGTATGCGGAGGCGGCTTTCGCGGGCGGCCTTACGGACTTGGGCGAGAACCGTGTGCAGGAGCTTGTACCCAAGATAGAGAAGCTCGACTCATTGGGACTTCATCCTAACTGGCACCTCATCGGCACCCTGCAGCGTAATAAAGTTAAATACATTATAGGGAAGACTTTCCTTATACATTCCGTTAATACCATAGAGCTTGCGGAGGAAATCTCGAAAAGATCCGCTTCGGCAGGAATCGTTACCGACATCCTTCTTCAGGGTAATATCTCAGGGGAAGAGAGCAAGCACGGCTTTAGTCCCGACGAGCTTAAAGGTGCCGTTGAAGCAGTTAATGCCATGGACGGCGTACGCTTAAGAGGACTCATGACTATGGCCCCCATCGAGACAAAGCCCGGCGAAGCAAGACCTGTATTCGAGAAGACGCGCCTTATCTATGAGCAGCTTAAAGCCGATGTAAAGGACCCTTCTTCATGGGATACATTATCCATGGGAATGAGCGGAGATTATAAGGAAGCTATACTTGAAGGCAGTACTTATGTCAGAGTCGGCACTGCTATTTTTGGTGACAGAAACGCCCTAAAGACCTGATTTCTGTGTCTTTTGTAACAGGAATCGCGGTTTATTGTTACAGACAAATTTCATTGTTTTTCCATATGTTTACAGATAATCAAAAGTTCTTGAAACGATGATTTTCAATTAGTACCATTAGCTTATACTTTTTAAGACCACGCGGGTTTTGTGGTGATAATACAAATTAATTTAGGAGGAACGAAAAGTATGGGCAAGTTTTCTGATTTCATGAAGAAGCTTTATGAGTATGAGGAAGTAGACGAGGGTACTGGCGCAGAGTACGATTACGATATGGGCGAGTACGAAGATGCTGGCGAAGATTACGAGACAGCATACGAGTCATTCCAGGAAGAAGTACCTTATGCTCAGCCTGAGACACAGACATACGTTCAGCAGCCTGTAGCTACAACTACACCTGTTAGATCAGCTTCTACAGCTACTGTTGTAATGCTCTCACCTTATGACATCAGAACTTCTCAGATCGTTTGCGATCATATCCGTGAGGGACACATCGTTATTTGCAACCTCACACCTAACGCTAACAACCAGCGTGTTGTTGACTACATCTCCGGTGCAGTTTATTCCCTCGACGGTAAGATCGAGCCTACACCTGTAAAGACAACATTCGTATGCACACCCAGACAGGTTGAGCTCATCGTTGACAGCCAGGCTTCTGAGGAAGGCGCATCCAAGGTTTCAGCTCTCTGATTCAAACCTTAAAACTATAAACAGTTTGATAATAAAAGCCGAGATAAGTAATCTCGGCTTTTTTATTGTATAATATATTTGTTAACTATTGGTGGGGGACCGATATGAAAGAATCCGATCGCGAGTATACCTTTACAGCAATCAACAGAATATGTCAGTCTTTAATATCTGAGGCTGAGGTGCTTTGTGAACTTATTGATAATGACGGAGCTTTCGAGTCCGTATCCAGGCATATCTCTTCCATCGAAGATGATGCAGATAATGTTAAGCACGATATCCAGTATTACTATCAGGATAACAAGCTGTTCAGAGATCCTGAGGCGCTTCTTATCTACGATATGGTAAGTTCTATCGAGAATTGCACGGATATCATCTATGAGATCTCCAGAGCCTTCCTGATGCTTAACATTACTTCCATTAAGGATAATATCGTATCAAGCTTTATGAGTGCCGGTACAGGCGCCGTTACGATGACAGGTCTTGTTAATTCGCTTCGTCGTATGGACAGATTTGATACCCCCATCAAGGAATTGATCGCACTTGATAACTTCAGTGTCGAGTATAAGAAGATTTACGAACTTAATATGAATAAGCTCTATGTTGACGGTAATGACCCCATGGAGGTCATGAGATGGACTTATATCTATAACTGCTTCAAGGAACTTTTCGAGGCGTATGAGGACGTTGCAGAGTGCTGCGGTAAGTACTGCATTTTCTCGAATAAGTAAGAGTTGTTATGAGAACTTACGAAGTCACAGAAGAAGATAAGAACCTGATTAAGGAAGCGTATGCTACGCTTGAGAAAGCACGCGTTCCCGGTAACTTTTTCCACACCGTAGGATGCTGCTTGAAGGCTAAGGATGGCACGTTATATCACGGAGTTAACTGTGACTGCATACACGGCTCCTGCGCCGAATTTGTGGCCGTAGGAAACGCCATAAGCAATGGATGCCATGGCTTCGATACCATTGTCTCAGTTCACCCGGACGGCCCTGCAGGACTCTTCGCACCCTGCGGTAACTGCCGTCAGATGCTAATGGAGTACAGCCCTGAGATCAAGGTTATTCTTGCTGATGAGAATGCGAATATAATCAAGACTGATATACGTGAGCTTCTTCCTCTTGCTTGGACACGCCTTGAGACAGGCGACCTTATGCACTGATTAATACATCGTAAGTTCCTGTATGTTTTCCCATTACGAGACTTGGCTGATACTGATTCCTTTTGTTGCTTTGCTTGCTTTTGGGTGTCGCTTTATGAAGCGCGGGCAGTGGAATGAGAATGTACTGTCTTATGAGCATACGAAGGCCTTTCTGGGCTTTTGTGCGATAGGAATCATTCTTCATCACTGTGCGGAGAGAACAAGTGCTGCTTGGATCAATCCCATCTATATAAGACCAGGCCTTGAGCTGTTTGTTGATGCGGGGTATCTGTTTGTTGCGGCATTCTTCTTCTGTTCAGGATTTGGACTTTACAAAAGTTCCCGCAAGGGGAAGATGAAGTTCGGGAGATTTTGCCTTAGAAGAATAGTGCCGATATTGGTGCCGACCGTGGTCATGGAAGTGGTGTTCATATTGCTTCGAATTAATAGGGGAATGAAGATAAGATTCCCGGATTTCTTCGCTTTGGAAGGCCCTGAGAACATTATTCCTTATGTGTGGTTCATCCCGGTTCTTATTATCTTCTATCTCGCGTTCTATTTGTGTTTCTGCGTGAATAAGAAAGACGGTATGGGCATTGCTCTGATGGTTCTTATCGCAGAGCTTCTGATAGTATTCTTCTTGCATTATCAGTATGGTCTTTGGTGGTACAACACATATCATTTGTTCATCATCGGAATTCTATTTGCCAAGTATGAAGAGAAGATAACTGGTTTCTCGAAGCGGTACTACATACCTCTTATCATTGTGATGCTTATACTTACATGCGCAGGCTTTATCGTGGGCAATTATTATTGGATGTTCCTGCCTGAGCAGATGTGTACCGTGACTTTAGCTTATGTCTTCATGGCAATGTCTGCTTTTACTTCGGTCTATCTTACATTCCTTATCGGGCTTAAGGTTAAGATCGGTAATCCGATTCTTCGTTTCTTGGGTAAACAGACTCTTGAGATATACCTTACGCAGGCTGTGTTTGTATATGGTTTCAGCTTCTTCTTTGTAAAGGATTACGTTAAGCCGTTCTTTTATATTGAGAACGTTGCTTTATATACTTTTGTGGTTGTTATAACGACGCTTATTGCTTCGTATCCGCTATATCTTCTGGATTCATATATACATAGGAAGACGGCTTAACGGTCTTATTTCTCTATAATGTTTACCATGATCGCGGCCATCTCTTCGGCGCTTCGTCTTGGGCTTTCCTGACTCCACAACTCTGTTACCTGCCAGAATCCGGCTGTCTCAAATTCGAAACGATATCTGAATATATTAAGCTCGTAAGGGGAGAACGGAACTTCGGAACGGCTCATCATCTTATCCGCTATTACGCTTACGATGGAATCAAATTCACTTCCAAAGCTGAAGAGTACACCTGCGTTGTTCATCATGAGAAGTCGGTCAATGTTTTCTTCCCAGAACTTAAAGTATGTAAGGCAAAGCTTGTGAAGATCATTCGTATCACTAAGCGAGATGTAATCAGCGAGCTTTTGAAGACATGTTCTGAAACTGTATCTTAATATCTCATCTTTTGTTTTGAAGTGACGGTATACAGTTCTTCGTGATATGTTGCATCCTGCGGCAACTTCCTGAATAGTTATTTCATCGTAGTTGTTGTTTTCTATCAAAGCTACAAGGGACTCCGCGATAGCGTCCTTGGTATGTTTCATTCTTGCTGATGTATCTCTCATAGGGATCTCCTTAGATGACGCATTTTTATGAATGTGAGACATTGAAGTATTTTCCGTTGAATCGGTATTTATGAAGAATTATAATCCCAATTAGTAAATGACACAATGTGACATATAAGGAGAATAGACATGGAAATCAAAGACAGCAGGATAGATGCAGGTAAGGCTTTTGACTGGGGGAAGACCTCTGAATACTATGCAAAATACAGGGATATATATCCAGAGGAGTTCTACCGCAAGGTTGCAGACAGAGGGTTATGTGTTAAGGACCAGAAAGTATTGGATCTCGGCACTGGTACCGGAGTATTGCCGCGACATATGTATAAATATGGTGCAGACTGGACTGGTACCGACATATCTCCCGAGCAGATAGATCAGGCGAGAAGACTTGCTTCGGAGGCCGGAATGGACATCGAGTTTAAAACTGTTTCTGCAGAGAATCTCGATTTCCCGGAAGAGTCCTTCGACATAATCACGGCATGTCAGTGTTTCTGGTATTTTGATCACGAGAAGGTAGCACCTGAGTTTCACAGGATACTTAAGAAAGACGGAAGGATAGTAATCCTTTATATGGCGTGGCTTCCCTTTGAAGATGAGATCGCAGGTAAGAGCGAGGATCTCGTTATTAAGTACAGTCCTGACTGGACAGGTGCAGGTGCGACAAGGCATCCCATCGACATTCCTGACGTTATGTACGATTACTTCGATCTTGAATATCACGAAGAGTACGATCTGAAGGTGCCGTTTACAAGAGAGTCCTGGCATGGCCGCATGATCGCGTGCAGAGGTGTCGGTGCTTCGCTTTCTCCGGAAGACCTTACGAAGTGGGAAGAGGAGCACAAGAAGCTGCTTGAGACTGTACCTGAAAGCTTTGACATACAGCACTATGCAGCTATAGCTGTATTAAAGCGAAAAGATTGATTACAGGCACTTTGGAGAATAAGAAGACTATGCTCCAATATGATGTTTCATATATTGAAGTCTGTGCGATTGACAGAATGCTTCAGATAATACGGATGGAGAAGGAAACGTTGGCAAACTTTGCAAAACAAGCGGTTTGAACGACTTCCTTGGTGTTTTTATTTATGCTTATACAACCTTTTATCAACTTCTGTTTTGGATGCCATAACTGCCAGAGCCACATACATCAGGAGCCAGCCTAAAGATTCAAAGGCAACGGTGAAATCTTTGAAGAACTGAAATGGTATAGCCTTAATAAGAAAATCAATAATTATAGTAGATAACGGACAGCAGATCAGTGCCCATTTGCCGAGATTAAGTTTCTTCTTTAATATCATGTAATACCAGGCAATAGATACACCGATGTCGCAGATAAGATAAACAAACATGAGCTGACCTATTGTTAACATTCCTGCATTATTGATAGCATCCGCTGCTACCCCAATGTCAACTCCGAGGTTTAATAAACTCTTAAAGATCATTGGGTATATGCAAAGGATTATGTGAAAACCTATGCCGTATGTCATTAGAAGTATGTGTCCCAGACAGAATGTGTTGCACCAAAATCTGCTTGCTCTTGTAGCCTTCAAAGATTCATTGGTTCGTGCCGTTTTGATCGCATCAGCTGAAGCAAAGAATACAGGAAGAAGTGCCACGAGTGCGAGCGTTGCTGACATGACAAATCGCCACATAGCCATCTGCGTCCAATTGGAATGGACTATAAGTCCTACTTCTTCATCACCGGCACCAGCCGCATCCAAAAGCCAGTCACCAATCATAAAAAGTACCATTCCGAAAGCACCGAATATATATATCACTTTTTTTCTGTTTGCTTCAGACATATTAAACACCTTCTTTGAATATCAGATTCAGTATCTTTTCGATGATCACATCCAGGGTTGCCTCATAAGATGAAGCGTGAAGCGAATTCTTTGACTCAGCTGTGATTGCCAGGATCTTAGTCAGGTTTGCAACCAGCCCAAAATCAATATCTTCTCTTACGTTATCGATGTAAGAAATCAGGGCTGTTGCAATGGCAGTTTCTTTCGCCAGATCGGGTGCGAATTCCTCGGTTGACTTAACAAGTTTGAACTCGTCTTCAAGAGTCATATGAGGGTAGATGCTTACTTCCTCATCAGTCAGTAATTTGAACAGCTTCTTAACCTCTATGCGGCTTAGTTTCCTTTTATGTGCCAGTACATCTTCACTGATCAGGACGGGAAGCATCTTTTGTCTGTGATACCGGATTAAATCAGTAAGATACTCTTCCTTGTTCTGCCAGAAATTATAGAACGTGCTCGTGCCGATGCCGGCCGCTTTTGTTATACGCGCAACAGATGTATGGATGACGCCGTACTCTTTTATAAGAGGGAAACCTGCGTCCAGCATCTTGATCCGCAATAATTCTTTCTCATCTTTATCGAAAACCCTAACAGGCATATTTCCTCTTATGCGAATGTTTTATGATTTTGTTCGCATAAAGGTTAGCATTGTCTAACTCTATTGTCAATTACGGATTTATCAATCGGGGTTAATCATACTCGTTACAATACAAAAATACCGCCCGACCCTTGCAGATCAGGCGGTATCTGTTTGTTTTTGGTGGAGGTGAGGAGAGTTGAACTCCTGTCCGAAACCGTATCCTCTGAGACGTCTCCGGGTGCAGACAGTGTTTAAAGATTTCCCTTTGGACAGAACCCGCTGTCAGGTATGCCCGCCGGTAGCTTCATGGATACAACAGAGGCTCAAAGCTTTGCCTATGAGGTGGTCCCGTTTATCCTCTCCCGGGTAAGGTCTGCCGGCAACGTCTTTCTTCAGTGGCAGAGGGCCGAAGAAGACGGTAGCTAAATTAAGCAGCTACGAGCTGTGTGTCGTTTGCAATTACTTGCGTTTCCCGTTTTTTAAGG